>JAUWXJ010000100.1 GCA_030616425.1 Desulfobacterales bacterium
TTGCCTGAGTGTCCGGCAGGTATACTCCCCTCTACCATTCGTGCTTTTATCCTGCAACAGGTAATGTAACTAGCCTCTATCCACCGAGACTATCCTATTTCGTGCCATTGCTGGAAGCCTGTGAAGTAAAGGCCCACCCTAACTTGTGCTGTATCAACCCCTTTTTCTTTTGCCAGCATGTCCTGGTAGGCCCTCAGTTGAGGTAGGTAGTATTCAGCCTGTTCTTTTATAAACTCAGTTTCCCCCTGCCCGGCCTCTGGCCGTGAGGTCTTGAAATCAACGATCCACCAACGATCTCCGTCTTGCTTGACAAAGTCGAGGACACCTGCCTGGATCGTCCCTGGTGCCTTCACAGCTTCTATGGCGTATTCGCTTTTCCCATCAGGGAGTGTGCGGTCAAGCAGCCATTTGAAAAACGGCTCTTTCTGGCAGGCGATTACCTCATCTGCAATCTCTTGGGCCACAGCAGCGGCTGTGCCTGGATTCATCCCCTCAGCGGCAAGGGCAGAGGAGATGCTTGCAGTTTGCGGCAGCTCTCCGTTGTGCCAGAGGGTCTCGATAATCCGATGGGTTATGGTTCCTCTAATAGCGGCATGTTCTGCTGGTTCGGTCTCTTCTTTTGTCGTAACTTGTGCATACAGAGAGGTATCCACGAGTTTGGAAGGGGTCTCAAAGAGATAAGGGAGTGGCTGGGCCTCAAAGGGGACAGGGTCTGGCAGTGGCTTGACCTGCTTAGTTTTTTCTGGGGCAACCATTGGACCAACAGGATTGAGAGAGGTAGAGATCAGCTCCGTGTCATGATTGGCTGTATGCGTCAGGATCCAGGCCAAGGGGGAGTCTTTGGGGGCTTTTGGCCCCAGTTTCGTGTTTTTTGCCAGGCCGCTTAAATAGAGCTCCTTGCGTGCGCGTGTTATCGCTACGTAGAGAAGGCGCTTGGCCTCGCCTAGTTTGCGGCCATTGGCCAAGCGTTTCAATAAACGATAGGCCGGCTCCGGCTCACCTATTCTTCGGTCAGGCCCCATGGCAATCAAAGGAAGCCCTGATGGTTCCGGGGATCGTTCCAGCAGATAGGGGGGGTGGTGACCAACAGCGAGTGGCCGCCAATCGAGAAAGGGGAGAAAGACCACATCAAACTCAAGCCCCTTTGCTGCATGCACGGTCATCAGGTCTATTGGAGTGCTTGCTGCATCCGGAGACTCCGGGGCATAGATCGTCTCAAGGGCTATGTCCAGACGCAAGAGGGTCTCCTCAGGTATTCGTGTTTCAATTGACTCCAGGACCTCAAGGAACAAACGGCAGTTGGTGACACCCTCGGCGCCGAACCTGGCAGCTACCATCGCAGGGCCGTCAAGGGCCATCCACACGTCTCGGACTACTTGGGCCAGGGAATCCCGGCCTACCCGTGGACGGCCCAGGTCGATTGCACGCTCTATGCGCTCAATCTCTGGATGTTGTTCAGCAGCAAGCTTGAGCTTCTGGGACCAGGAAACAGGGGACATACGGGCGATCTTGAGCAACAGGTTCGCATCTATCCAGGCCCAGGGGGACCGCACAAGGGACACCCAGGCAAGATCATCGTGGGGCCGGGTAAGTGCAGTCGCCATCTGGTAGAGATGCACCACCTCTGGCTGTTCCGCCACCTTGAGTCCCTCCTTGACTCGAACAGCCAAGCCGATCTTCCGCAGAGCATTCAGGTAGAGGTAGAGGCGATTTCGGGTGAAGAGAAGGATTCCAATGTTTGTCCCAGCCGGCCTTTGAACCAGTACCTGCTGAACAGTCTGGGCCAAATACTCGGCCTCTGCTTCTGGAGGGGAAGAGATCGAGTTGTCTTTAAAGAAGATATTCAAGGAGACAAGAGGCGTTTGCGGCTCGTCTTGTGGCCTGGGGTATGCTGTTGAAGCCTGGAACGGGACTTCATCAAAGGCTCCCTTGGGGTCTGCCATGGCAGTGCGGCCAAAGAGCTGGTTGGTCCACGTGATAAGGGGGGCTTGGGAGCGAAAATTGGCTTCAAGCTGTATGTTTGTCAGTGGCAGGAGCCCCTGGCCTGAGAGGGGTATACCATTTTTTGCTGCAAGGAAGAGGCGCACCTCGGCCTTTCGGAAGGCGTACACAGACTGCTTGGGATCTCCGACCACAAATACAGTGCGAGCGTCACCAGGGGCCCATCCCGCACAGAGTCGCTGGATGAGGGTCCACTGGCTGCGACTGGTGTCCTGAAATTCGTCTACAAGGATATGCTGAATACGATGGTCCAGAAAAAGCTGGAGATCGCTTGCGGTCTCTTCGCCTAGGGTCTTGAGAGCAGCCTGTTCCAGCCCCACGAAGTCGAGGACATGCTGTTGCCGACATCTTCTTTCGTATGTGGTGATCGCACGGGCTACCAGTATGATGAGATCGGCCAAGGTGTCGATATCGGTCAGGGAGGCATCCGGCCCGGGAAGGTCTTTCAGGTCGCAGAGCAAGCGGGTCGCTTCTGCGGGAAGCCCTCTCACGTGTTCCGCCCATGGTCCCTTGCCAAATCGCTTGTAGAATCCACCCATAGTGGGGCCGGTCTGTTGGCGGGGTTTCCCATCCTTGGTGGTTAAGGCCTCTGATATTGCCTTCCAGGCAGCAAGGTCTGTCCATGCTGTCTCAGGGAGGTTTTCAGGCAGGAAATGCGCATTCGGGGCGACTTTTTCCTTGAGGTGAGACCAGAAGGCGTCCCAGCGTTGACCAAGAGATGTGGTCTTGAACGCCTCCGAGGCCTCCTTCAGAAAACCCTCTACTACACCCCCCGTACGTCGGGCGAGAGCCGTCTCAAAGTCGCCCAGGCCGGGGTAAGTCCTGAGTGCCGTAACCAGGTCAGAAAAAAGATCTCTCTTCCTGACCAGGTCCTTTATCTCGTCTACAAGGGCAGGGAGCCGATTGTTCAGACGCAGGAGCCGGTTTTCGAAAGCCCTGCGCTCAGCGGCCTCTTCTGGCATGGAAAGAATATCATGGAGCATCTCCCGAATCGATTCATCCAGAACAAGCTCTTGTTCGTCTTCTTCAAGTACCACACTCTCTGGAGGAACCTCTGCGTCCAAGGGCGCGCGCTTTACCAGGGTATAACAGAAACCATGAAAGGTCATCACCTGGAGGCCTTCTGGGGAGAGCAAGAGGAAGCGATGCGCTTCATGATGTTCGAGGGCTTCTTTGGCGTTTTCCAGAAGAGCCGCCTCAAGGCGACTAGTGGGCTGCAGCCCGGAGTGAGCCTTCTGCAAAAGTCCCACTATGCGGGTTTTCATCTCGCCCACGGCCTTGTTTGTGAAGGTGAGGGCCAGGATCTCATGGGGGTGGCCGACATGGCTCAAGAGCTTTATGAACCGGGCCACAAGAAGCATGGTCTTGCCGGAGCCCGCAGGGGCCTCCACATGATGGCTCTGGGTAATATCTAGGGCAAGTTCTCTCGCCTCGTTATCAGGGGGCAGGGTCATATTATCCGCAAGGCTTTCAGGTTAATGCTGATGTCTTTCGAATTCGCCTCTGCTACGATTTCTGACTTACTAAGGGGAGCATAATATTGTTTGCAATAAATAATGCTGATATCAGATGCCAGGCTGTTTTGGTAACAGACTGTTTGAATGTAAACTATTATATGCTCCCCTTAGTATCTGTCCTTAAGATGACCTGCGTGGTAAAATCAACCCGCGTCTTTTTTCTTCTCTCCTCATCCATATCTTTCAACCCACTGACCTTGCCTCCAACAAGCCTTGCAAGGTCGACCCCTATGCGGTTTTTGGTCTACCCAGCCTCATTCCTGCCGCACAGGGGCCCGTACCGGCAATATTGGCATGCCTTCTCTTGTCCAATGTAATCAGAGACAGGGTACGGCTCTGCCCTGAATTCACCGGAAGCAAGCCTCTTGCCCAAGCTTGCCACCGCTTTTTTCCATTTCTTCAGAACCTGGTCCCAGACTCCTCCTTTTGTGATAAGCTCCTTATGCGTTACCGCGGATGGTGTCTTTAAGGTTATATATCCGCCTGATATATGAATTTTGGACTCGAGCTCTTTTTCGAATCCTGCAATCCGGCGCTCTTTTGCGGCTTGCACATAGGCCGGGATCTGGGGGTCTGCAAGATGTTCAAGCACAGCGGCCCTGGAGGGGTGTTCTCCACTCTTATAGTCCCACAAGATCAAGCCGTTCTCCTTGTGATAGTCAATTCGATCTATGCGGCCTGAAATTGAAAAGGGCCACTCAGGAGATGTGAGGCCCTCAAAAGAAGATTCTTCAAATAACCAGCGCCAGCCTTCATCCAGGCGCTGTAGTTCAAGGTCTAACCACTGAGTCAGGAGGCCCGGCACCAGCACCCCTTTTGTCTCGCCCATCCACCTGCAACGTTCCATTCCCCAGCTGTGCCGACCCAAAGCATCTTTGCCCGTGTAGCTGCCCTCGCCGCAATCAGATACCAGCGCCTCGTCCGAGCAGGTCTCGAGGAGCGCCTCCATGGCGGGCCTGTCCTTTTTTCCTGCCAGACCTTTATCGCGACACCTATTCGTGAAAAGGGCCAAGACCTTATGGAGACGGTTTCCGCGCTCCAGGGGCGAGATTCCAAGGATCAGTTCGTCGAGCGGGAAGAGATTTAAGACAGCCTGAACATAAAATCTGAAGGGACAGACAAAGGCAATGGCGAGCTGGGAGACAGAGAGTGTTTCCGGTAGAAGGTCCCCTTCAACCGGAGGATCAGCCGGCGGAAAAACTGCAGTCCGCTCCAGGCCCTTCTTGGCCTGTTGAAGCCAGGCTGCCCGTGCCCAGACTCGGTCAGGCGCATTCCATAGATCGACTGTGTGGCGTGTTTCTTCAGCCACGGCCTCGGCCCAGAAGGGGGATGGGGCAAGCGGTTCTGCCGACTCTTCCGCTGGTCGAGTCAGCGTGATATCAGGCGCGCATGCAAGTAAGTGGCGGAAGGCCTCCTGGGCGAAGGTGTACTGACTCTCAGCGGTTGCCCCGCGGACCTTGTGGCGCTCCCACATGTCAAGGAAGGGGAGTGGACGTACAGGCCTTGGAAGGCTGCCATCTGATAGGCCGAGCACATAAAGCTTTTCAAAACTAAGCCCCCTCGACTCTATGAGCCCCAGCACCTGAATACCCGCCTCCTCACTCCCGCGGATATGTACCAGCTCCTCGGAGAGAAGGTGGTGCAAAACACCCATGAAATCTCCAAGGCTCATGTCCGCTGTTTTGAGGTCTTCCCGGATGCAGTGTAGTATCGATCTTAAGCGTTGCCAGGCGCCCGTGTCTGCCTCATCTGAAATTACGGGAAAGCCAACCGCCTCCCAAAATCTTTCCAGGATATGTACCCACTCGGCACCAGTGCGAGCAGGCGTTTGCATAAATACGCCCAAGGCCTGCTCAAGCGTTTGTTCTTCACTGTTCAGGAGCGCAAACAGCCCAGGGGATTGAGATAATAGCACGTGCAAGAGGGAAGAAAGGCCAGCATCCAGGCCGTGTGCACGCCACACGCAGTCTGCCCGGGCTATGCGATCCCTCCCTGTTGCTGCCCATAGGCCGTAATAAGGTGAAAGGAGCATGGAAAGGAGCAGGGTGCGGGGTTCCCCTTGTGTCCAGAAGCGCAAAGGGAGGAGCCCTGCCTGAACCAGCGATCTTTCCACCAGGAGAGTGCCTATGGAGATATTATGCGAGGAGAGAGTCTGGTCAAGTGGCACCTCCATGGTTTCGCCAAATGCCTGTGTTATATACGGTATGTATGTTTCTATATCCGGCACAACCACGCCGATGCGGTTCAAGGGGACGGTTTGGGCATCCATAACCAACTGTTGAGTCAACCATGCCACCTCCTGTGTTCGGCTTGGCATAACCACGCCGTTTATCTTCTCAGGGGTACCCGCAGGAAGATCAAACCGTCTCACCGGACATACACTTGCCAGGGAGTCAAAGAGTGCCTCCTCAATGGGGGCGGGGGCCTCAAACGCAGCCAGAACGATGGCTGCTGGTAGCCGCACAGTTCCTGCTATGATGGCCTGGGTAAGGTGTACAGGCAAAAGGGCTGGGTGGAAGCCTTTAAGGTCCATGGCCATGGCCTCGAAGGTTTGCATGATCTCCTGGCGCCATTGAATAAGCGGTGTGGCAGGGGCTGAAGAACCCCCAGTCGGAAGGCCGTGCCGGATCAGGACGGTATATGTTTCATCCAGGGCCTGAAACAGTTTCAAATCGGGCAGGAACATTTCTGGTGGCGGTATGCGGCTTGATGCCTCCTTCCACAATGCAAGACAGCTCAGGTGCGATAGCGGACGTATCAAAGACCAGGTCATATTCCAAGCTTCCAAGCTCCAGGCATTCAGGGTCAGGATATCTGGCGAGGGCCACCCCATCTTGCCGGTTGCCATCTCGGATGCCCTGTATTGGTGTTTCAGGTGGCGGGCAAGGCGTCCCCCAGAGGTGAGGGTCAAGGTGCCTGGCTGGCACACAGAAAGGAGTGCGTTTTGGAAGCCTTTGTTATTTTGGTAAACCATTGGCAATTGTGCCGAAATTATTGAAAATAAGTATAGGAACTCTTGACAAGTCGAGTCTTGTTACATTACTGTTCCGCGCACTCAGGTCATGTCAATCGTCTGTTGCAAAAGGGCAGTTCATTTAGCTGCATGGCAAAAAATTTCTGGCAATGTCATATCCCTAGCTATTTTGAAATTGAGACCTTTGCAAAACTCCTTTTCACTTATTTACATAAACTTTTTGACCCATCTACGGGCTTGCTCACTAAATCCCACAAACTCGGCCTAACGGCCTCAAACAGTGCAGGATTTACCCACTAAAGTGGGCCGTTCGCTTCGCCCGGATGGGTACCCCAAAAAGTTCATGATGGTCGTTCAAAGTACTTTTTCAAAGGTCTCAAATTGACATACCACTGACCACTGACAACAGACCACAGACACCAAACAAAGAAAGGATAACAGGGATCCATGGCGAACTTCTTGGTAACTGGCGGTGCTGGATTCATCGGTTCGAACATTGTAAAGGCGCTTCTTAATCGAGGGGATTGGGTACGCGTCCTGGACGATTTTTCGACAGGGAAACGAGAAAATGTATCCTTTGCCGGACTCTCGCCTGAACTCACGAATAACTTGGATACCCTGGAGGGCGACATTGCGGACCTTGCCACCTGTCGCCAGGCGGTAGATGGCGTTCAATGCATACTTCACCAGGCTGCTATACCCTCGGTACCAAGGTCTGTGGCCCTTCCACTTGAGTCAAACCGTGCCAATATTGATGGGACCCTTAACCTTCTGGTGGCAGCACGAGACGCAGGGGTAAAGCGGCTGATATTTGCGTCTTCATCTGCCGTGTATGGTAATGCCCCGGGGTTTCCAAGGAAAGAGACGATCGCTCCGGCTCCCCTTTCGCCGTATGCCGTCCAAAAGCTGACTGCTGAACATTACCTGCGGATCTTCTATGAGCTTTACGGGCTTGAGACCGTGTCACTCAGATATTTCAACGTGTTCGGCCCTCACCAGGACCCTGATTCGGAATATGCGGCAGTGATTCCCCGGTTCATAAAGGCACTTCTCGCAGGCGCCCAGCCGACTGTGTATGGGGATGGTGAACAATCCCGTGATTTCACGTATGTGGATAATATTGTCTATGGAAACCTGCTTGCGGTTGAGGCCGAGGATGCCCCGGGCAAGGTCATGAACCTTGCCTGCGGCGGCCAGCTCAGCTTAAATCAGCTCTTAGCGCTCTTGAGAAAAATCACGGGCTCGGATGTGGAAGCCGTGTACACTGACCCAAGGCCTGGGGATGTGCGCCATTCCTGGGCTGACATCACCCTCTCCGAGCAGGTCCTGAATTACAAAACTCAGGTCCCCCTTGAGGAGGGCCTGCGCAGGGCAGTGGATTACTTCGGGGCCCTGTTCAAACCGTAGGTCGCAAAAGTAGCAAAGCGTTCATTGGCTGTCAAAAGAAAAGGGGTGAGTCAGGGGCCAGCGGGCTCTTTCCTAAACCCCTCTTTAGCTTAGAAGCTGTTTCAAAACCCTTTTCCTCGCCTGGTTGACCATTTTTGAAAGTTCTAAGCTCGCTTTGCTAAAATTGTAAAACTCGGGCTAACGCCCTCAAACAGTTACAATTTTGACGCTCCGCTTCGCTAAGAACTTTTGGCAAAAACGGCTAAAATGGACTCGTCAAAAGGTTTTGAAACAGCTTGTAGTCAAAAAGATTAACAGGCTACCGACAATTATCAGCTGACGAAAGGTAGTTAAATATTATGAAAATTTCTAAATTCCCATCAGCGGCTGCTCAGAAGAGGCTGGATCGGATTGTGAACCGGGGCCTTTCCTTTAAGGCGAGGGA
>JAUWXJ010000231.1 GCA_030616425.1 Desulfobacterales bacterium
CTCCACGATGGCTCCTGGTTGAGATCGTGGACAATCGCAAGCAAGCGAAGGGGCCGCTTGCCCTTCACGAGCACGCTGCCTGGTGTTTCAGGCTGTGTTTCAATCACCCGGGTCATCAATCGCACTAGAGGTTCTTTGGGAGCATGCACCCTCCGATCGGCGCTCAGCACGAGAAAGGTGTCTTCCTCGAAAGCCACAGCGTCTACCGTGAAAGGTGGCTTATGTTCCGGTGCTGCTACAATATCAACAGATCCGAGCGACATCTTACGGGGATAGCCCCCTCGAATTAGCCGCAACTTTGGCATCTTGTCTGTTTTCTCTTCGATGCTAAACCCTCCTGCAAGGCACCTTACACCAAGTTGCATTCAAACGGCACTGAGATTACAGAATTATCCTTTTGATACCCTTTTTGATGAACTGTTTTTTTTGCAATGCCTTCCTCCTTTTCAGATAAGGGGGTAAAACTCATACCCGCCCGCTTCCGAGTTCCGGAATTTGGAGACTCGCCTAAGTCCTGCAGAGCGGGGCGATGGCGGGCAGGTCTATTTTTTGTGTCTTGGTGCCTTGGTGGCTACCTGAACAGTTACCTTTTCTTTTGCTTTTACTTTTTTCTTTTTGGGGCGGGTATTACCGTGAGTACCTCTGTAGGTCTTTCCACGCCTTGTGCGTATATCGCCTTTTCCCATATTCATACCTCCAGCTAACCTTTCAAACAGGGCATAAACTTTCCTATAATGCCCCCTTTCATATGAGAGAGCTGCCCCTTTGTCAAGTTGTTTTGGAACCAACGCCTCTTCCATACAGAGAGGCTTGTCAAGAATGGTCCTGATATGTTTCCCTTTGTCCGACCTTTAATTCGTATGGAGTCGGCCGGATGCCGTCAGGACAAGAGGTTCAGGATGTAGCCGGCCGACACTGCGATACCGAATACCGAGGCCAGGAAAGCCACCAAAATGGGCATTTTGAAGATACGCTTGAGCATGACCACTTCAGGGATGCTGGCACCGGCGCCGCCAATCACCAGGGCAAGGACCGCACCCAGGCTCATCCCCTTTTGTATTAGAGAGATTCCGATTGGAACCATGGTGCTTGCACGAACGTAGAGGGGCACCCCGACAATGGCTGCAAAGGGGACCGCCAGCGGTTTCTCCGGCCCCGCATACCGGATGACAAAATCACCGGGGACAAAACCGTAGAGGAGGGCTCCGATACCGATACCCACAAGGATATAGGGGAGGAAGGTTCTGAATTGGTTTAGGGACTCTTTGAATATGCGCGCCCACCTGCCCGATGCCACCGGTGCGGAGCTGGCTGTGCAGCAGGCGGCGCCGGTCGACGCTCCGGCTTCAGATGTGAAAGGGGTTGCGGGTTGGCTCACTGGGGAGTTAGAGGCGCAGCAGGGCTCAACGCTGGGTTCCTGACTGCTGCACCCGCAGGACGTCTCTGTCGTCCTGCCAAGCGCATCGTTCCGGATGTGCTTTTCAAAGCCGAGGCCGTTAAGGAGATACGCCACGCCCATGGACATGGAAAGGGCCAGGCCGGCATAGAGGCCCGTTACTTTGAGGCCGAAGGCTGCAAGGAAGAGCCCTACGATCACCGGATTTACCAGGGGCGATGCAAAGAGAAAGGCCATGGTGGGCCCGAAACCCGCCCGAGCCTTGAGGAGCCCTACCGTGATGGGGATGGTAGAGCAACTGCAAAAGGGTGTGAGGCCCCCGAGTCCGGCTCCCACCAGATACCCGCGTCCGCTTTTTCCCGAAAGGATCTTCTTGATTCTTTCAGGCGAAACGAATTCGTTGATAACCCCCACAAGGAAACTAATGCCGATGAAAAGAACCATCAATTTGGTGAAGGCGAAGGCAAAGAAATTCACCGCTTCTTTCATCATGGGTATCCAATTCTGAAGATCCATCTGTAGTTTTCCTCCCGTTTATTTTTATAGTTCTAAAAAAAATAGAACTGTGCCCCTGACTCAAGGCCCTGTTTTGCGACCCGCTCCGGTGCAACATTCCGCTACAAGAAACTCGATCAATTCATTCAGGACTTGGAACTGCGGCACGCAGTGAAGGATACGACTTTCGCGCACCTGCTTGATCAGTCCCACAGAAACCAGTCGTGCAATGTGGTGTGAAAGGGTCGAGGCCGGAATGCCCAATTCCTTCTGAATCTGCCCTACGAGCGCCCCGTCATGGCCCATCTTCACGAGGTACCGAAGGATGGCCAGTCGAGTAGGATTACCCAGTTCAGCCAGGGATCTTGCAGCAACTTCGTGTTCCATAATGCTATTATAGGCATGAGGCACAAAGGAGTCAACTATATTTTTAGAATAATCGAAATATGCCTTCCCTTCATCTCCCTCCACTGTGTCAGTATACGTCAACGATGGAGATCGGGTAATATCAGGTATGGGCATATCTTGATGGAAAAGGCACAGATGATAAAAGCCCTGTTAGGGGTGCTATCCTAACAGGGCTATAGGAGGTGGGAATGAAGGAAAGGAGGGTAACTTCATTCCGTTTAGCAATTATCGCAAATTCAAATAAAAAAACAATACGAAGAAAGTATGGTTTTTATTCGTATTTTAGTATCGGGAATGACTAAGAGGATAGTATTGGAAGAAATATCACGTAAGACTTTCTTATTAATGCTTGGGGTCATGCTGGTTGAAGGGACATTGGCTCTAAGACAAGTGACCAGCATATACCGCAACATACAATTGCATCATAACCGTGCCCCAGGATTAGACATAACAATAGCACACTATCATGTTAGGTGAAAAGCCATCAA
>JAUWXJ010000101.1 GCA_030616425.1 Desulfobacterales bacterium
TGACATGGTCAA
This sequence comes from Desulfobacterales bacterium, assembly GCA_030616425.1. GTDB lineage: Bacteria > Desulfobacterota > Desulfobacteria > Desulfobacterales. The sequence goes on from JAUWXJ010000101.1 coordinate 13, forward strand.
GGAAGGGGTGGTGGTAATTGACGTGGGTGTCAATCGTATCGGCAAGACCCCTGAGGGTAAAGGCATTCTGGCAGGGGATGTTGACTTTGACTCGGTCCAGGAAAAGGCAGCAGCCATTACGCCCGTGCCGGGGGGTGTTGGCCCCATGACCATTACCATGCTTATGAAGAACACACTGGCAGCAGCCAAACACGCGGCTGCCCAATAGTCGTCAACAGCAAGGTGATATCACATCTTGCATTTGCAACATAACGACTCCACGGAGGAGAAGAGGGAATGCCAAGAAAAATAATCCCCTTCACAAAGCCTGAGTGCCAAGGGATCTTTTGTGAGGCGAGCACCTGTGTTCTGGAAGAAGCGGCCAAGGATGGCGTGAAGACTTATATACAGCGCATGCAGGACAGGGCCATCGAGCCCTGCCTGTTCGGCCAGGGCGGCACATGCTGTCGCAACTGTTCCTTTGGACCGTGCATGATGATTGAGGATGTCCCAGAATCGATTGGTATTTGTGGGGCAACCCCGGCTACGGTTGCGGCCCGCAATTTCGCTCGGATGGTTGCCGCTGGTTCAGCGGCCCATATGGATCACGGTCGTGAGGCGGCCCTGACCTTTTTGGCCACTGCCAGGGGAGAGCCCCCCTTTGAGATCAAAGATGTGAAAAAGCTCCATTTCATGGCCGAGCTATACAAGGTTAAGATCGAGGGGCGGAGCAAAGAAGATATTGCCATCGAACTGGGAGAAAAGGTCCTTGCCGAATTCGGCCAGCAAGAAGGTGCCCTTGTAATGACGAACCGGGCCTCTGCCAAGCGCCAGGAGTTGTGGAAGAAGTTGGGAGTCATTCCCCGGGGCGTTGACAGAGAGGTCGTCGAAATCATGCACCGGACACACATGGGAACCGACCAGGATTATAAGAACCTCATCTTCCAGGCCACCCGCTGTGCTTTAGCCGACGGCTGGGGGGCCTCCATGGTAGCAACCGAACTTCAAGACATCATGTTCGGAACTCCTGTCCCTCTCCGCGCGGAGGTGAACCTTGGCGCCCTTAAGGAAGAATATGTGAATATCGTCATCCATGGCCATGAACCCCAGATGCCGGAGGCCATGGCCATAGTGTCACAGGAGCCGGCAATAGTGGTGGCAGCTCAAGAGGTTGGGGCAAAAGGTGTCAACCTGGTGGGTGTGTGCTGTTCGGGAAACGAGGTGCTCATGCGCCACGGTATTCCCATTGCAGGCAGCTTTACGCAGCAAGAAATCGTGTTGGCTACGGGCAGTGTGGAAGCTATGGTGGTGGATGTGCAGTGCGTCATGCAGGGCCTGGCCGAAGTGGCGAAATGTTTCCATACGGAGCTGATTACCACGTCACCTCGGGCCATGATTGAGGGTGCTACGCACATTGAATTCGACCACCACCGTGCACTGGAGATTGCAAGGGAGGTTACACTTAGAGCCATTGGCAAGTTCAAGGAAAGACAGAATGTGCGTATTCCGGACCGGAAGATGGACGTGGTCGCGGGTTTCAGCCATGAGACGATCAATCATATGTTAGGGGGTGCCTTCCGGGCTTCCTACCGGCCCTTGAATGACAACATCATCAATGGCCGCATCCGCGGCGTAGGTGCGGTCGTAGGGTGTGACAGCTGCCGAGCAGAGGCGGGTCGGCCGAACACAACAGTGGTGCAAGAACTGATTGCTAATAACGTGCTCGTGCTGGTAACCGGATGCGTGGCCACCTCTTGCGGCCGCGAGGGGCTTCTAAGACCCGAGGCCGCAGAACTGGCAGGGCCCGGCCTGCGAGAGGTATGCGAGACCGTAGGCATGCCCCCTGTTTTGCATATGGGCTCCTGCGTGGATAACAGCCGGATTCTGATTGCAGCCACAGAGATTGTCAGGGAGGGAGGCCTCGGTGACGATATCAGCCAGATACCTGCGGCGGGCTGTGCACCGGAGTGGATGAGTGAAAAGGCGATAGCGATTGGCCAGTACTTTGTGGCCAGCGGCGTCTATGTCGTATTCGGGAGGACCTTTCCCACCACGGGAAGCAAGGTGGTGACTGACTTCCTCTTTAGAGAAATAGAAGAGATATACGGCGGAAGGTGGGCCCTTGCATCAGATCCAGTGGAAATGGCGCAATTGATGATCCAGGCTATTGACAAAAAGCGAGAGGCCCTAGGTATTCAGGAAAAGAAAGAAAGGGTCCTCTTTGACATGGCCATGAGACGGGAATTGTAGTGATGGGAGAGAGCAAATCAGGCTCTGTGATGGTTGTCGGCGGGGGGATTGCCGGTATTCAGGCGTCCTTGGACCTGTCTGGTCTGGGCTACCAGGTGTACCTGATCGAGAAAGCAGGTTCTATTGGTGGCGTGATGGCCAAGCTGGACAAGACATTCCCCACCAATGACTGTGCCATCTGAATCCTGGCGCCCAAGCTAGTTGAGGCCGGTCGGTCTCCAAACATAAAAATCATCACCAAGGCTGAGGTCATCTCAGTCGAAGGCGAGGTGGGCAATTTCGCTGCCAAAGTGCGTCGGCAACCCCGGTATATCGACCTGGACCTGTGCACAGGCTGCGGTATCTGCGCCGATTATTGTCCTATTGTTATGGGGGACGCGTACAGAGAAAACTTGGCCCTGACCAAGGCGCCCCATAGGGATTATGTGCAAGCGGTTCCTGCCAGTTTTTACATAGATCCTGAGAAGTGTCTTTTTCATAGCCACGAAATGTGCCGGATATGTGTGTCAGCCTGTCAGGCCCGGGCGATCAACCTTTACGAACAAGAAGAGATGCTGGACCTGAACGTAGGTGCTGTGATCCTTGCTCCCGGGTTTGGTCGTATCAGTGAAGAAGTGCTGTCAAGGTACGGGTATGGTCGTCTTGCTGATGTTGTGACCGGAGTAGAATTTGAGCTACTGACGTCGGCCTCTGGTCCCACCATGGGGAATATCATCAGGCCATCTGACGGTGAGCATCCCCATGGTATTGCATTTCTCCAGTGCATAGGGACAAGAGATGTTTCATGTGGAAACGGTTACTGTTCCTCTGTTTGCTGCATGTATGCAATAAAGGAAGCCATTGTGGCCAAGGAGCACGCCCCTGATTTAGAGAGCTCGATTTTCTACATGGACATGCGCACCCAGGGCAAGGAGTTTGATTACGCCAGGCAGCGTGCCAAAGAAAAGGGGATCCGTTTTGTCAGGAGCCGTGTGGGAGGTGTCCAGGCAAAGGGGAAGTCCCTTGAAATCTCATACGTTGACGAGGCGGGTAAACATCTCAAGGAAGACTTTGATATGGTGGTTCTTCCCGAAGGACTCGAATCACCCCCTGCAGCCCAGGTCTTAGCCGAGGCGAGCGGCATAGAGTTAAACCATTACGATTTTTGCAGCACCCTTCCTTTTTCTCCGCTCAAAACCACCCGTGCAGGGATCTTTGTTGCCGGTGCGTTCCAGGGGCCCAAGGATGTTCCGGAGAGTGTCACGGATGCCAGTGGCGCAGCCGCCCTTGCTGCAGAGGTGTTGAAAGAGGCGCGAGGCACCGAGGTAGAAGCCAAGACCTACCCGGCTGAGATAGATATTGAGGGGGAGCCCCGCATCGGGGTGTTTGTTTGCTCCTGCGGGACGAATATTGGCGGTGTAGTTGATGTGCAGTCGGTGGCCGACTATGCGGCGACATTGGACAATGTGGTCTATAGTGACACGAATCTATACAGCTGTGCGCAGAACACGCAGGAGGAGATCACTGAAACGATCAAGGAGAACCGCTTAAATCGTGTAGTTGTGGCCGCCTGTACCCCACGTACCCATGAGCCGCTGTTTCAGGAAACCATCAAAGATGCCGGCCTGAACCGTTGTCTGTTTGAGATGGCTAACATTAGGGACCATTGTTCGTGGGTTCACGCCATGGTTCCTGAAGCGGCCACAGAAAAATCTAAGGATCTGATTAGGATGGCTGTGGCCAAGGCGCGTGGGTTGCAGCCACTTCCGGAGCAGAAACTCCCTGTGACCCAGAAGGCCCTGGTCATAGGCGGTGGTATAGCAGGTATGACGGCTGCTTTGAACGTTGCAGGCCAAGGATTTGAATGCATTCTGGTAGAAGAATCGAAAGCGCTTGGGGGAAACCTGAAACGCATGCGGTCTACACTTACCGGAGATGACCCCAAGCAACTCTTTCAGGATACAGAAACAAAAATAAGATCTCATCCCCTTATACAGGTGCACACAGAGGCCAGTGTTGAGGATGTTTCAGGGTATGTGGGCAACTTTATCACCTCGATTCGCACGAATGGCAGCAGTGAGTCCGTGGAGCATGGAGTGGTCGTGGTGGCCACGGGCGGAAAGCCTTATGAGCCGACACAGTACCTGTACGGCAAGTCGGGGCAGGTCGTGACCCAGGGCGAACTGGAAGAGAGGCTTACCAAAGTTGAAGGGGCAAAAGGTATAAACGACATAGTAATGATCCAGTGTGTGGGCTCCCGTGGGGAGGATCTTTCCTATTGCAGCAAGGTGTGCTGCGGACAGGCTGTAAGGAATGCTTTAAAGATACTTGAGATAAACCCCTCTGCCCACATTACTGTGCTTTATCGCGACATGCGCACCTATGGATTTATGGAGGACTACTATCAACTGGCCCGGGAAAAGGGCGTGATGTTTATTCACTTTGACAAGGACGATCCACCTGAAGTGACCGAAAAAGAGGGGAGCATCCAGGTAGAATTCCTGGACAAGATTATGGGGGAAAGGGTCGTTCTCGAACCTGACCTGCTGGCGCTGAGTGTGGGTATCGTACCAAGCCGGTCTGAGGCGTTGTCAAAGATGCTCAAGACGCCGCTTACGAGTGACGGATTTTTCTTAGAGGCCCATCCAAAGCTTCGGCCGGTAGAGTTTTCCGTAGAAGGTGTATATCTTTGCGGCCTGGCCCATGGGCCAAAGCCGATCTCTGAATCGGTTGCCCAAGCCACGGCTGCTGCCGGGAAGGCGTGTATTCCCATGGCAAAGGGGTACGTTACGGTTGAGCCGATTGTCTCTTTCGTCGATACTGCCACCTGTATCGGATGTGGCATTTGTGAGGCCCTTTGCCCGTATTCAGCCATAAGGATGATAAAGGTCGGGAAAAGGAAAAAAGCCGAGACAATCTCGGCTTCGTGCAAGGGGTGCGGGATATGTGCAGCCCATTGTCCCTCCTTGTCGATATTGATGGGTGGGTTTACCAATGAACAGATCTTGTCCCAGATTAAAGCCCTTATGGGTTGATCACATGAGGTAGGAGAAGCAGTGGTTAGAGAATCGTTTGAGCCAAAAATAGTCGGTTTTCTGTGCAACTGGTGCTGTTATGCGGCAGCCGACTCAGCTGGTGTAGCCCGTTTTCAATACCCGCCAAATATCAGGGCCATCAGGATCATGTGTACCGGAAGAATGGACCCGCTGTTTATTATCAGTGCGTTCAGTGTAGGGGCGGACGGGGTATTTGTGGGTGGTTGACAGCTTGGCGAATGTCATTACCAGGTTGGTAATTACGATGCCATAGTCACCGCACACGTAACCAGGAAGGTCATGGAAGTTGCAGGCGTAAAACCCGAAAGGCTTGCCCTGGATTGGGCTTCAGCTGCTGAGGCACCCCTGTTCGTGGAGTTAATAACGAAGTTTACAGACGAGATAAAGGGACTGGGTCCGTTGGGGGAAGCCGAAGGGATTGACCGAGAGGAATTGAAGTTAAAGCTGCTGGCAGCCAGCTCAGCCGTGGAAAGTGTTAAACTGCGGACACGGTTTGCCAAGCTTGCCCAGGAACTAAGGGATGGGGATAAACATACCCCTGATGTGATTGAAGCAAGGATGGCCGAGAAGGTCAATGATGCAATCATACGCGAAATCGCCAAGCAGGAGAAGGCGATCGCCGAATCTAATAATTTGACTCCACAATCTGAACTTTAGGTAGTTAATAATCGATTTCGTGCTTTTTATTGCAGAAAATAAATTCGAAATTCGAATATCGAAATCCGAAACAAATTCTCAATTTTCAAAATTCAAATGACCGAAACTGAATCCACAACCACAATTATCTCAAATAGCTTAGATTCCATGTTTTAAACATTCGAACATTTGTATTTGCGTCTCACGCCTTGAGAACAGTATGGATTTGTTTCGAGTTTGCGGCTGACGCCTTGAGAAGAGTCCGGATTTCGTGCTTCGTATTTCCGGTTTATCCGGGTTAGGATTCCCATTCAACAAACAGGAGTATCTCTTGACTGTAACCAAGGACGATCTGCAGCATCGGTTCAAGTTTGAGGTAACCGCCATGCCTGGCGGCGAGGTGGTCAACCGATGTTTTGACTGCGGCACATGTGCGGGTGTGTGCCCTGTTAGTGAGGCTGATCCCGCCTTTGACCCCAGAAGAATTATCCACATGATCAAAATGGGTCTCAAGGATCGGCTCCTTGGTTCTGAAGTCATATGGTACTGCTCACATTGTGACACCTGTGCCTTTGTTTGTCCGCAGGATGTGCAGTTTAGCAGCGTGGTACGTGCGCTTCGTGAGATGGCAGTAAAGGAAGGCTATGTCGATCCTGCTGCCTTTGAACAGCTGGGGACAGGTCCTTGCAAGGCGTTGTGTCCGGCTCACATAAGCATCTCGGGATTTATTACTGCTATTTCTCAGGGGAAATACGCCGAGGGGCTAAAGCTGATTAAAAGAGAGATGCCTTTTCCTGGTGTGTGCGGCCGCGTCTGCCCTCATCCGTGCGAGGGAGAGTGCAACCGTGGGAAAGTGGACGAACCAATAGCGATTGAATACCTCAAGCGGTTTCTGGCGGATGCGGACCTTTCATCAGATACCCGCTATCTGCCTGAAATAAAAGACCGGAAGGAGGATAAGGTAGCCATTGTGGGAGCGGGTCCTGCAGGGCTCACAGCGGCGTATTATCTGGCCATTTATGGGTATCGCGTGACGGTCTTTGAAAAACTTCCTGTGGCAGGGGGCATGATGGCTGTTGGTATTCCAGAGTACCGTCTGCCCCGGAACATTCTTCAGGCAGAGATCGATGTTATCAAGGATCTAGGCGTTGAGATCAAGCTCGATTTTGAGATCGGCAAGGATCTCAGCTTTGAAGATATGCGAAAGGATTTCAAAGCGGTATTTATCAGCGTTGGATGTCATCAGGCCATGAAGCTGGGAATCCCGGGCGAGGATGACTTGGAGGGCGTTGTGGACTGCATCACGTTTCTGAGAGAGATTAACTTGGGGAAACCCCCTGCGTATAAGGGACGATTGGTAGTTCTTGGTGGAGGGAATGCAGCTATTGACTCTGCACGTGTGGCCAAACGATTGGGGTGTGATAACGTGGCTATCCTTTATCGAAGGACACGAGAGGAGATGCCGGCAAGCCCGTGGGAGGTTGAAGAGGCTATCGAAGAAGGGGTTGATCTTGAGTTCTTGACGGCCCCTGAAAGAATTGTCGGCGACAACGGCAAGGTGACCGGCCTGGAGTGTATCCGCATGACTATGGGAGAGCCGGACGAATCGGGTCGGCGAAAACCGATTCCGATTGAAGGGTCTGAATTTACCGTCAAGGCTGATGTCATTGTAGTAGCCATTGGACAGCGTTCTGAACTCTCTTTTCTCGGCAAGGGCCATGGGATCGACGTTTCGCGCAGGAACATCATAGAAGTAGATCCTGTAACTGCGGCTACCAATATCCCGGGTATTTTCGCAGGGGGGGATGTTGCGTCCGGTCCTAGGATCGTCGTGGAAGCGGTCGCTTTCGGGAAGAAGGCCGCCATATCAATCGATCGTTATCTAAAGGGAGAAGATATCAAATCCGGCCGTGGCGAGGACTGGAAGGGGATGGAGCTTGAGCAGGATCACATAGAGCCTGCAGCAAGACAACCGATGTCGCGCCTACCTCTTGTACAGCGCAACAGGGCCTTTAATGAGGTGGATCTGGGCTTCAACGAGGAACAGGCCAGATGCGAAGCCGGCCGTTGTCTTAGAATATGTGGAATCCAAAAACCAAAAGAGAGCGAGACATAGACTATACTATGACAAGAAACAAACTCGGCACGGAAGTCGAATATCCCCCTTGTAGGTCAGCGTGTCCTATTTTGACCGACGTGCGGGAATATGTGCAGCTGATCGCTGAAAGAAGATATGAAGAGGCATTTGTTTCCATAAGGAAGCTGAATCCCTTGCCTCGCGTGTGTGGTCGTATCTGCACACACCCGTGCGAGGTGGTCTGCAAGCGGGGACAGGTGGATGAACCGATTGCCATTGCCGCCTTGAAACGCTTTGCTTCTGATGGCCCCTGGATGGAAGAGTACAA
>JAUWXJ010000230.1 GCA_030616425.1 Desulfobacterales bacterium
ACGAGGGGTGCACTCCTACCAGAGCCAGTCAGCGCCTCTATATTTATCTCATGATGCTCAGAAACCTCTTTGAGAACCTCTTGCACCTTATCCGTGGCCACTTCCTGCATACCTACTCCAAACCTATCAGCACTATGAGCTCCCCGGCTATTTTGTCCAGTTCCTTCAGCTTCTGATCTTTACTCTTCCTCAGCTCGCGCTCTCCTAGCATTACCTTCAGTCTATGTTCACCCTCCCTACGCACGGCTGTGAGAAACTCATCCCGAGTGTAACTTCTCACCGGGAGGTTGACACCAAAGCTAAAGGTGGCCGGCTTTTCAAACTCTAGCCAAACCTGTATTCTATCCTCGGGCCACCGGGGTGGATCAGCTGGTCGCCCGCTTATACCTATGACCCACGCCTTATTGCCTAAGATGCCTACCGATACCTTCTTTTCCATCTCGTCCTCCTTTGATTCGTAGCTCTTCCTTCATGTTGGCAATAACGGAAGGGCTGCATGCTGGGCAAAGCCCATCAGAAGCGTATCCATCTTTGAGCTCGCCCTTTTGAATGGTCGAACCACAGGAACAACAGATAGTCAATAGTTTCACTTTGTGATCTAAGGTAGGTGTCATAGTTTCATCCTTCATGCGAATAAAAACCTCGGATTCTCTATCAGGATCTTCGCCCCGCAGCCTCCACAGGTAACCTCCCAGCGCAGGCTCACGGACAGACCGATGTGCTCCTGCCGAGTGGGATTGTGAAGCTCAGCGCCGCACTTAGGGCAGTTGCCTGCTAGAGCCCCGGGGGAAGAGTTCAGGGCGATGATTGTTTCCGTCTTCATGCTTCTCGCCAAAAAGGAAGATAAGGGTGAATTTTGAAAATCGCCTCGTCTATCCTCGCCTGGTCCCGTTTCGCGTAGATTGCGAGCATGCCAAATTCTCCTCTGGCCGAGGCATCCGACCAGCGCATGAATCTCAGCACATTCAGGGCGCTTGCATCGGCAAGGATCAACTCAGTGGCGAGGCCCCGACGGATGGAGTGCCAGCCAAAACCGGCAGCGGTAGTCAAGCCGGTCTTTTGCGCTAGGCGGTGGAACATGTGTGTCAGGCTATCTGGCTCGTAATGCTTGAAATGGTGTAGGAAAGAGGAGATCTCCGGAGGAATCGTTTGAGAGGTTGCCCTGCCACCTTTTGCGGTGTGGATTGTTACGGTCCCATCATGCAGGTCTTCCTGATGCAACCGCGCCATCTCGGCTCTTCTGAGTCCGTAGGTAGTTGAAAGCGCAAGGTAGCAGAGTTCATGCTCATTAAAAAGTGACTTCCCCATCTGTATCATGCTGGACACATGATCTAATGGCAGGATTGTCCGCTTGATATCATCCGGGGAAGTGCGCCGCAGGGAGAGCTTGGGGAAATCCCAGCCCTGGATCTGCGACAGGAGCCTGATGCTTTTGAGGTTCTTGTCGATGGTACTTTGTGAGAGATTCCTTTTCCTCAGCGAGGCGAGGTAAAGGGTCAGGTCAGCTCGGGCATATTTCTTTCCGTATTCTTCTGGGTCTATTTCGGCACACTTGCAGCCGCATACCTCCTCGAATTCCCCCGCCACAGCCCCCCACTCCCTGGCCACGGCCTCGGTTCTGCCCCGGGCCGTTAGGTCGGAGTAAACAAGATCTCTTAACGACATGACGTCCTCCGTTCCGACAGTTTGAGGCGCAGACTGTCAAGGCACTGGTTGTAGCAAATTTTTTCACCACTCATCATCCACCTCATTTTACCTCAGTCCAAAATCCAATCAGTCTTATCAGGACTGACGCCTATATCTCTTATAATACCAGAAGAATGGGGCATGGTACAACAATGGGCTCGTAGCTCAGTAGGAAGAAGGAAGAGCGCCCCGACAAGTCGGGGAGGTCGTTGGTTCGAATCCAGCCGAGCCCACCATGCAGCGTTCAAAATTGACCGGGAGAGGGGTTGAAAGCCAAAAGGTGATGTATATGTAGGGTAACAGCTATGAAGAAGGGCATTTGTTGAGGGTCTTGAGGGACGGTTGACCGATTTCATGGCGAGTCAAGATTAGCACACTTTAAGGTTGTTTGTCAAGTCCGTGGACTGGCGCTCGTTTTATTTTTTTGGGGGTAAAAGGAAGAACTGGCCCAGATTTTTCTCTCCCCCCGTGCTCGATCTATGCCGGCATGCATCAAGAGGAGATGCCATGAAACCGCTGAGCCAGCTAACCTTAGTTTAACACGACCCCTTCTATATGTCAATGAGAGCGTTCAAAAATGACAGGGAGAGGGGTTGTTTCGATAAAGATGAGTATACATATTGCCGGTACCCGTTTTGAGCAATAATCTCTGAGACCCATACCCCACCACCTCAAGTAAGCGCCCCTTGACAAAGGCACCCGTGTCCTGCTACCCTCATCAAGGTTGGTTCTTTGTTTCCTCTTTAGGCTCCACCGGATCTATCACTTCAATGAAGCTAGCCCCGCCACAATAGACGCAACTCGGCCCTTCTCCTTTGCAGTAGGGACAGCGAATCTTCATCTTCTCACCCTCATCAAGGTTGACTCATTTCATGCCAACCTCGCCAACATCTTACCACAACCTTGACAACCTTGACAAAACCCCCTTCATGTGTGCTACCATGATCTTGAGCCCTCAGAGGGGCTTTTTATGAGTGAGCAACACTTCGATTGTAGAGTCCCAGGATGCGAGAAGTCATTCCCTACGGCAAAGGGTCGTGCTGGCCATGAACGCTTGACCCATGCCATAGCAAGTGCGAGCGAGCCAGAGGCCAAGGTTGCGACAGAGACAAATGCTAAAGGAGGTAAAGCGGTGACAGAGCAAAAGGCTACCGAAGATGTTGTT
>JAUWXJ010000006.1 GCA_030616425.1 Desulfobacterales bacterium
CCCCAGCCACCCGGTTCAGGATAACCCCGCAAAGGTTGACCTCAGTGTCGAATTGCACGCACCCCAGCACCATGGCGGCCCCTGTGCGCGTGCTCGTGGTACAGTCTATAAGAAGAATTACGGGGGCGTTCAGGAGTTTGGCAAGTTCTGAGGTGCTGGTGCTTCCTTCAAGGTCGATCCCATCGTAAAGACCTCGATTTCCCTCGATGACTGCGATGTCGGCGGATAGAGCGCGCTTTGTAAAGGAGAGAAGAATCTTGTCGGCAGGCATCATGAAGGTGTCCAGATTAAAACAGGGGTGGCTGGCCGATAGGGCCAACCACCCCGCATCAATAAAATCCGGTCCCTTCTTAAAAGGGGCAATAGCCATCCCGCGCTTGCGCCAGGATGCGATCAGTCCCACAGAGACGATCGTCTTCCCCGAACCCCCGCGCAGGGCAGCAATCATAATTCGGGGAAAAGCCATGTTTTTGGTTAGCTTAGCTATTTCCGATAAATAACCCGGTTTCAAAAAGGCCGCGGGCTAATCATCCCCTTCTTCTGCCGCGGCCTGCTTGCCAACCCCTTTGAGCCCGATCAGGGTCGTGCTGCCGCTGGACCAGTACTCAAGAATCTCTTCCCGGACCATCTTGTTCACAAGGTTCTTTATCTCTCTGTTCTTTTCATCGGGCAACCACTTGTAAAAGTCCTTGAGATAGAACTTGGTCTTGCCCTTCTTTTTCTGGAGTGTTTCAACAATGATTTTTTTGGCGGCTTCTTCGTCCAATATAGCCATATTCAATCCTCTTTTCGGTTATTCAGTAAACTTAAACTGCGTACTCTGACGCCAGGTGAAATAAGCCGGATCACGGAAATCATCTATGATATGATGAGAAAATTCTAACTCACACTTCTCAAAGAACTTTTCCCAGCCGATCCTTTCAGCCCACTCACCGAGGCGCTCATATTTTCTTGCGTCACCAGCATACACATCAATGATTTTCTTGATGCAGTCGGTCACCTCCGGCCACCTTGGTGGATTATTCGGAAGGTAGGGCACGACCACTTTGGAGAACTTGGGCATACTGATACGGTTTGATATCTTGCCGCCGACCATGAGCACAACGCAGTCGCCCTCGGCGTCCGCCAAAGGCATGGACGGGCACATGGTGTAGCAGTTGCCGCAATACATGCACCGAGCCTCGTTGACCGACACACTCTTCAGCTTCTCTCCACCGAATTCTACCTTGGATGGCTTGATGGCTGCCGTGGGACAGGCCGCAATGGCAAGGGGAATCTCACACATCTTGTCCAGATATTCATGGTCCAATATTGGCGGCTTGCGGTGGTAACCGAGTATCGCAATATCCGAACAATGGACAGCGCCGCACATATTCAGACAACATGCGAGCGCCACCCTCGTCTTGGCCGGAAGCCTCATGTTGGTGAACTCGTCAAAGAGGACGTCCATGGTCGCCTTTACCGGACCAGAGGCATCTGTTGCCGGCGTGTGGCAATGGACCCATCCCTGGGTGTGTACGATGTTGGTTATCCCGGCACCGGTTCCTCCAATGGGGAACCTAAAGCCTCCGCCTGCCTGTTTGCGGCCAAGCAGATCCTCTTTCAAGGGCTCAACCTTGTCCTTGCTGTCCACCATGAACTCGACGTTGTTCCGGGTGGTGAACCGGAGGTAGCCATCGCAATGCTTGTCAGCGATCTCGCATATCTCGCGGATGTGAGACACAGTCAAAAGGCGGGCAGCGCCCACTCGGACCGTGTAGACCTCGTCTCCGCTCTCAGCCACATGAACCAATATGCCTGGCTCGAGGATCTCGTGGTACAACCACTTGCCATAATTTTTCTTGATCACCGGAGGAAAGAACTCCTCATAATGCCTTGGCCCGATATCCGTAATTCTGTTTTCCATTGGTTTGTCAGGATTGTATCCTGAAGATATAAAAGCCATTCCGCTTCACCTCCTATCTCTGATGATATTTTCTGAATTCGTCAATGTCAGTTTTCCATCCACCTGGGACCTCATCTTCCTTCCAGAAGACATAAGGATTGGACCGAGGCTCCTTGACATGCTGCGGCACGGCCTTCAAGCCGATTGCTTCCAGCGCCCTCTGGAAGCCCTGTCGCTTCATAAGCTCACCAATGCGCTCACGGTTCTTGCCCTCTTCCATCCACCAATCCCAGAGGCCCTCAATGACCTCCTTGAGCTCATCATAGGGATCTTCACACTTGATAAAAGGAACAAGAAGCGAGCCCATCTGGGCACCTTCAAGGATCGGGGCCTTGGCGCCGCACATCAAGGAAACACCCGTGTCTTGCCCTACCCTGAGGGCCCTCGGCATGGTGTTTATGCAGTGCATGCAACGCGTGCAGTTGCTGGTGTCGATTGAAAGCTTGCTGCCATCCCAGTTCATGCACTCGGTGGGGCAAAGGTCGATCACCTCTTTCTGGATGTCAAAAGGACCCCAGTCACGACCAGCATGGGCACCGGCGTTCGACTTCAACTCACCGCCCACATAGGCATTCACTGCCTTCTGGTCGATGCGGATATCATCTCTCCAGGTCCCGATAAAGGACAGATCCGAGCGTGCAATAGATGCCACGCAGCAGTTGGGGCAACCGTCGAACTTGAACTTGAACTTGTACGGGAACGCGGGCCTGTGCAGCTCATCCTGGTATACATTGGTCAAGGTATGGCATATGTGCTGCGTGTTGATACAGGCAAACTCACAACGAGCACCGCCCAAACAGCAGGCGGGCGTTCGCAGGTTACCGCCTGAACCACCAAGGTCCTGGTTGATGTTGTGGGTCAGCTCCCAGAAGATCTCTTCCAACTGGGGTGTATGTGCGCCGAGGAAGACGATGTCACCTGTGGAGCCGTGCATGTTGGTGATGCCGCTGCCGCGTCTTTCACATAAATCCATTAGTTGTTCCAGGTACTCAGTGGTGTAAAACTTGCTGGAAGGCTGGTTTATGCGAATGGTATGAAAGTGTGCCACAGCCGGAAACATCTCGGGCTGGTCACAGTACCGGCCGATGACGCCGCCGCCATATCCGAAAACACCTACGATGCCGCCGTGCTTCCAGTGAGTTCTCTTGTGAACATACGACAACTCTACTACACCCAGGAGATCCTCGGGCATTTCGGCTGGACACTGGAAATCGATACCTTTTTCGTTCTTTTGCCTCGATTCGGCCTCGCGCTTTAAGTCGGAAACAAAGCTCGGCCACGGCCCGCTTTCCAGTTCATCTAGCAGAGGAGTTTTGTGTTTCAATGCCATTATTCTACCTCCATTCTTTATCGAATCTTTAACCTTAATGTCATATTATATCCCATAACCATTCAAACAAATATCTCCCCTCACCCCCTCTCAATTTCTAATTATTCATAGTAAGCGGTTAAACAATGAAAAAGCGTAGTTCATGTGATTTTTTGAACAAAACATACACACACTTGCGCAAAGACTCCCTATAGACCTATTTGCTCGTTTTGTCAACAAAAAAAACCTTTGGATTTACAAGGATACCCTTGATGAGTCTGTCGCAAAAAGCTCACGAACGTTTCATCACCTGAAGGACTGAATGGAATCTCGAGATATGCCCTTCGAGATGGTTCCTGATTACAGGTATGTCAGGTGCGGTTTGATCAGACGCATCAACAAGGGCATGGAAACCGTATGATAGATCTTCTTTGGCAAGGGTTCCTATATAGTCGAGGAATCCAACCGTAAAGCCCTGGTCAATAAAACCTTTGCGCTGCTTTATCCTGAGCCCTTCAAGAAACCCCTCTAAGGTCGCGTCCACACAGCCGTCATCGGCCCATGCAAGAGGTCCGTCTCCGTCCAAGCGGTCCAGTCGCATCCTTACACACAGATTCAACAGAAAAAGGAGCAAGGCCTCACGGGCGGAAACCCCCTCCGAGCGTTCCACCATGGGGGCATATTGTCTTGCGGTCACAAGTCTCACATCGAGGGACTTCTCATGTACTTTTGCCACAAAGTCGCCAGCCGCGTGATGCCATGGGAAGATTTGTTCAAAGGTCTCAACATCATAGTACAGGGTCAGGATCATGGCAGCCTTGCTGTACGTCTCCAAGGCCCGCGACCAGGAAATGTGGTAATAGCCTTCCTCCGCATCCCAAAGGACCAGCCTCTGGGAACCATCCTCTTTGTCTATTGAGAGGTGGAACTCGTGATACCCCTGAAACCAATCTGCCAAGAACATGAGCATGGAGGGAGGGGCGGTTTCACCCTGGAAATAGGTCCGTGGCAAAAAAGGAAAATCATGTTTTCTGTTCAGGCGCTGCAAGACTTCAAATTCCCGACACAGCCAGGCCTTTCCCCTTGTCGTAATCGCTACGTTCATAACAAAAACGGCATAGACCCCACCGATCATGACCTCAATCCTGGCAGGGTGATAGTCACTGCCGTGCTTTTCTGCATAGATCAGGATCTCTTCAATCTCGACCACGGAGACATCTCTTCCCAGCTGCCTGGCCGCGGCATCGGCTAACAACCCATAGCCCTCTTTCGAGAGGACATCCGTGATGCACTCAAAGTATTGGCCGAGATTCACAACAGGGCCGTGCCCCGGGCCCGCCTCACGGCGCGTCAGGCGCAAAGGGGTGCGGCCGGTAGCACCGTTCAAGGGGACATAGCCACGAGGGGAGGGGCACAGGTATCGAATCTTTGGAACTGTCATAAATACCTTATTATGGCATTGAAGAACCCTGCAGCAAGCTGCAGGGAATCTTCGACCGTAAGGAAGTTTACTATTTTTAGATTGTTTGCATCCCCTTGCTCCGCATGGGCATGCAAACTTAAATAATGGCACTTCGTGCTTCTTTGTTTTGCGGCTTGCAGCCGCTCAACAAAGCCACCTGCTGCGCAGGTGGTTATTTAGGCGCTTGCCCCCGTCCGCCTGGGACGGGGAATGCGCTCGCTTTTGCGGTTCACAAGAAAAGTGGATAGGGGCAAAATCGGGAGAGTAGCCAATAGTGTGATCAAGCGCAAGGTTGAATCAACGATACGGTTTCAACTCTTTCAAAAACTCTGGCGCAACGTCGAATCCGTGCGCCAGGGCTTTATCGCAATGCTCGACAGCCTCTTTGTAAGCCCCTTTCTCAAAATAAGCGAGCGCAAGGTTGTTGTGGGCAACAGCAAAGGTCGGCTCAAGCTCCAAGGCCTTCTTGGCGGTGGCAATTGATTCGTCCAGTCGACCCAGCATGAAATAGGCACTGGCGAGACTGCTGTGGGCCTGAATAAACTTGGGGTTCAGGGAAACCGCTTTCTCCAGGAATTCAAGGGCTGCCTCTGGTTCTCCTCTTTGCAAATATACGAATCCTACATTTCCATAGGCAGCAGCAAATTTCGGCCTGACCTTTATCGCCCGCTCATTAAACCTGATACAAGCGTCCAGATCCCCCTTGTGGAAAGATATGCCACCCAGGGCCACATACGCCTCGCCAAGCGTGGGACAGCTTTCGATAGCTGCAGTGAGTCCCTCTATCGCCTCATCTAATTTTCCTTCCTTAATCAGGCTAATCGCGAGATTGTACTGCGTGGTCCCACACTCGGGGCTCTTGGCCAGGGTCTCCACCTGTTCCTTAATATACTCTTTGGTTGTTCTCGCCTTTGTGCGTGCTTTACTCATAATACTCCTTACATGTAAGGGAATTGAAGTTCAGATTTTCACTAACAAACATTGCATTGGTTGTCAACGGGTGCTCCTATGGACATTCCGATCCCCTCTTATGCAATGTCATACACGCCCATCCCCGTTCGGCCTCTTCCCGTACCAACTTAAAGCCGTGTTCACAATAGGTCTCACCAAGATTCTTAGATGCAGGCTCCAGGAAACCTGAAAGAATCAAGAGGCCATTCTTTTCCGTTCTTGCTGAAAGAGATGGAGCCATTCTTCTCAGCGTAGGGTAAGCTATGTTGGCCACAATGACGGAAAAATGTGAGGACAGCTTTTCCAAGGGGGTGTTTGTGATTGAAACTTGTTCGGCAAGGCCATTTAGTAAAACATTATGGGTGGACTCGGATACTGCGCATGGGTCGATGTCAATGCCAACGACTTCCTGAACACCCAGCTTTGCCAATGCGATGGCCAGGATACCTGTACCTGTGCCTACATCCAACCCGTTTAGTGGAGCCTTGCGTTCTAAACAGCGATTACCACCGAAGATATGATCCAAGGCCCTCAAGACCAGGCGGGTTGTTGGGTGGGCCCCGTTTCCGAAGGCGGCTCCCGCCACTATATCAACTACCACCTCCCCGGGTCGTGACTCGTACGGTGCTTGAGGAGGCTTTATCACAATCCTTTTGGAAAGCCGTACCGGCCTGTCAAAGGACCTTTCCAAAAAGCTGGTGCCATACACATATGTATAACTGAGTTCTCCACGACCAACCAGATCTCTGACAGCAAGCCTGACCCTTTTCCTATCAACACCGGCACTCCGAGCAACAGCCTTTTCGACATCACCGGGGGTCATTTTTCTATTGGCCTCGATGACCGTCTTGTATATGATATGTTTTAGTTCCCGGGTCATGACTTAGGGCTTAGTGGTTTTCTCCAACACCCCATGACTCCTTATTACATTTACATCGTTATATCTACATCGTGATATGACTACTACAAACCAATAAAGGCCGCATAGTTGATGGGAGTCCACATTGTTTCCAATGTATAGAGAATCGGAAAGGCCGCGCTGCCCTTTTTGCGAAAAACCCTTTGGAAGGCCTCCCGAGGTGAACCCCAAACTGGAAGGGGACTTTTACACGTGGCCTTGCTCGTGTGGAGCCGTTGGCGCCTATGACGCTACCGGACACAATCTCGGTGACGCATTAATGGAAGCGATTGCCTTTGCCTTTGATGACGACCTGGAAAAAGCCCTGGCCGCAGAACCCGAAAAAGACTATGAAGTAAGATACATTGACTGCTACCATCTCCGGGATCACAGGGTCTCAGAGGGTAGCAGGACCTACAAGACCGGCCTGGCCGCCTTTGTTTTTGTGAAGCTCAAGACCACTGAGCCTATCCACTGAGCAAAAACACTACGCCTTTTATCCATACTCTTTTGAACCCAAATAATACGCCAACAGGGAGTATAATACTTTCAACTTTCTCTCGTTCTCCTTGTTGGGTGAAGCGGGGGTTTTCTGAGAAGGCCGGGATACCGAGGGCTTGGCAGGATGCTTCAGTCAAGCTCCATGAGTATTATCCCGGTTTTTGAGGAAAATTCTCGCCTCACCCATGCATTACTTGGGTTAAAGCATAGCCTGCGTCCTGGCATCCAGCAATGCCTCTTCCCTTTCAAGAAAAGTCTCTATTGGAATCGCCAGCCTGGCAGCAAGCTGCACCCGAAGATCCGCAAGCTGTATATTATTCAGCAGCCTGATATCTTTCACGGTCGTCTCTGATTCTTCCGCCCTGTTCAAATCAAAGAGGGATTGTGCCCGGATCAACCGCTCCCTGGGGCCTTCTTGCCCAATCCCGTCCAGAAGTTCCAGTGCCTTCTGGGGCTGGCCATTGATCCGAAATATGTGGGCTGCATAGCTTAAGACCCTGGGCTCTTTTGTGAGCATTTGAGCAATAGCAGTTGCCCGATCCACAAATCCCAGCTTAAGATAAAGATTCATAAGCATAACGGAATCAGTTGTGTTCGCATGTATTCCAGATGCATAGGCCCTATGAAGCACGCGGTAGCATAGGTTGATATTGTGCTGCCGCAACGCTTCCGTATCACCCAGCCCGTATTCGTTACACAACGCCTCGTTACCCAGATCCTTATAGTTTTCCACAGTCACCGGCTCCATGACATAATGTACGCGAACGCGAAACATGGCAACCTTGCCAGCCAGATCCTCATGCCCATAGTCACTGGGAAAGGTCATGTCAAATCGTATAGATTCCCCTGGACCTATCCCTTCTAGGTGCCTTTCGAATTCCGGCAAAAGTGTTCCCTCGCCAAGAATCTCCTCCTGAAACCTGGTGCATGTTGCAGGGACCAGCTTGCCGTCAACAGACCCCTGGCAGTCATAGGCTACCTTGAATCCAGGATGAGCTGCCTCCCGGCTCACCTTGAAGTGTAAGAACGGACCTTGCAGAAGCTCTTCAACTCCCGGGTATCCAGAAAACTTTTTGCTCAACAACTTCATGCAATCCAGAGCGGCCCCGTACTCTTCAAGTGATAGATATATCCGGGCCAGCATACAGGTAGCTTCAGGTCGGTCCGCCAGGGCATTGCGATTCTGGGTGATGAACGCAGCCCTATGAAACAGGTTTCTTCCGGAGCGCACATCCTCGGCAAAGTCGTTCCGGTTCAACCGCCAGATCAAACTGATCTGCCGAATTTCATCTGCCGACATTGTATCGGTTTCATAATCCCTGCATACGCTCAGGTAAGCCGGTCGCGTACGCCTAAAGGGACGGATACCATAGGCCGCGGGGCTGTCATTCATGGGGGTGCCATAAAAAAGATGGGCCTGCTGAGATATGGAGTTGCCATCCACGGCCACCCGGTTTTTTCTTACAAACTCCAGGGTAGAAAGGGCCTGGTCAAAAGTCTCTCCGGGAAGGCCAAACATACTGAAGAGTTCGACATTGATGCCTGCATCCTGGGTCAGGCCGATCACCATAGAAAGGCGCTCCAGGTCAATCGGTTTGTTGATCCTTTCAAGCACCGGCGGGTTGGCCGACTCAAGGCCGTAAGCCACGTTATCTGCTCCGGCCCGGCTAAGCAAAGAGAGTAGTTCCTCGTCAACAAGGTCGTAGCGGGTTTGACACCAGAAGTTAATCCCGGGCACCTCTCTGATGATAGCCTCAAGGAGAGTAATTAGGCGCTTGCGAGAAAGAGAAAAGTTGGGGTCGGCAAACCAAAACGCCCTGACCCCTTTCGACTTCAGATATTTCATCTCCTCTACGATCCGGTCTGTGGAGTAGAATCTCACCCTCCGGTGGCTCGCCTTTGGAGTATAACAGAAGGCACAATCGAATGAACACCCCCGGGAGGTAAGCATCACTGCCCGCTCCTTGTACCTCAAATCGATCAGATCCATCATATAAGGAGAGGGGTATGCGTCTAGATCGTTCGCTCCGTGTGCCGGAGCTGTTTCTATCAATTCATCTTTCTGCAAAAAACACAACCCTGGAACACGGGCAATCTCTGTCCCTTGTGTGAGCGCCTCGGCAAGGCTCAACATCACCTCCTCCCCTTCGCCCCTGCAAAGGAAATCGACTTCCGGCATGTGTCTCAAGCCCTCAGCAGGCATAAAGGTCACCTGGGGCCCTCCAATAATGATTTTGACGGCTGGGGCCAACTTCTTGGCATAGCGCGCCCAAAGCCTTATCTGCTCAATGTTCTCCTGATATGCTGTAAAGCCGATGGCAAGGGGTTGGTATGTGTTGATGGCCTCTGCTAACACCTGGGGCTTAAGCGGGCTATTGGCAAAATCCCCCAAGATCTGACCGGTGAATCCGTTGTTCTTCAAATGGGCGAGGATTGTGGCCTCGGATATAGGAATGGTGTCCGGTGACTCCACCGGGGCTAAGAGGTTGACATGAATAAAGAGGAAATGGCCGGACATATTCGATTGCGGATTTTAGAATGCGGATTGTGGATTTAATGAAAACTGCATTGCGTGTTTGTTGAATTTGTTGGGGTTACATGTTTTGTTGAGTTTTAACCCTAGCCCAGACCTGGTTATTTAGCTATGTGCTTGTATATATGAGATATGCGCCAGGGCGGGCTCAAGGAACACAATAAACCCTCACAAACTCAGTTACTCCAAGCCTTCTTTTTTCAGAAGGTCCCGGTACCAGCAGGAAAACTCATACATCCCCCTGTATCGATCGTCATCATTGACAATCCCCAAGCAGATATCCCAAACCCCTTGACCAAACGCGTTACTGTAGTCCTCGTGTTTCCAACTCCTTAGGAACTTCCTGGTCAAGTCTATCGATGTTCGGTTGGATTTTTCAGCTCGCAAGTCAATGGGGTCTTTTGGCTCAATGAACGGGTCCCACTTATCGTAGCCCTCCTTCTTAAGGATGTGCTTCTGCCGTTTGGGGGACATACTGTCAAAGATGAGCTTCTTTCTCTTTTCATCCTCAGGGGATAGTTTCCGCATCTCGGTAACTCCTGCTTTGAATCCCAAAGTATTCTGCATCGTATTCGGTCATCAAGGCCGCTGAGACAGGCACAAGACTCACATGCATCTTTGGATTGCTCGACCCAATCTCTTGAAGGAGGCCCCTGGACAGCTCAAAGAGACGGTCATTCATATTGTCAAGGTTCACCGCGGGATAGGCTGTTCCCTCTTTGAAGGCCGATTGTTCGCAGATATGGGGGGTCCCCCCAATCGATGTTGGGATGCCGTAGACCCTGCACGTGATGGGTCTCCTGGCATACAGATCACACAGTTTCTCGTCATTTAGAAAGGGGCAGGCCACCCTTTCCTGGGCCAAGTGGAACAAGACCTCTTCCGGAGACTTGCCCTGGTCTATGTACATTTTCTGGAGCCTGTGTTTGATCTGATAGAACTTCCGGTCAGCCTTTTCAGCCCGCCTCAGGATCTGTCGTCGCTCCTTCCTGGCCAGCGACCTGTTGAAATGATAATTGATATACACTGATTCGATGAGGGTAACATCAAACACAGCGTAACAACAATCACAGCAATAGAGCTCACAGCGTACGCAATCCTTGTGGGCCTCCTGCATGGCCGCAAAGATCTTGTCTACCTGAGCAACTAGGGTCTCGTATTTTTCAAACGTCTTTGAAAAGTCCAATATAACCTGGTCTCCGCCAAGACTGGCATCTCTTTTCTTTTGGCGCTTCGACTTATTAACAGAGAGGATCAATAGGTGTCAACGACCAATGAATCGCCTTTAAAGCAGACCCTATTCAGAAAATTCAGAAAAATGGCTTGACAACTCTGGATCAAGTGCCATTAAAAAGATATGATATAAGTTTGAAGACTTTTTGACCCAAATTAAGTGGCCGAGAAAGGCGTTTTCTAAAAAAGTCGTGATACCATGAACTTGACAGGATATTTCGATCAAACTTGATAAATATTATCACGGCTTTTGAGGAAAATGCCCTCCTCGGCCAAAGCAGAAAAATCAGCAGAGGAAAGAGTCATAGAGGATGGCAGAGCGTTTTGTTTACGGCCCGGTTCCCTCACGAAGGTTGGGCCTCTCTCTGGGCGTTGATCTGGTTCCCTACAAGGTCTGTTCGTACGATTGCATCTATTGCCAGCTCGGGGTAACCAAACAAAAGACAATCGAGCGAAAGCCGTATATACCGGCGGAGAGGATCCTGGACCAGGTCTGCGAAAAACTGAAAGAGGGCGTACGCGCAGACTATATCACGGTGGCGGGTTCAGGGGAGCCTACGCTGAACAGTCAAATAGGATCATTGATTCACAAGATCAAAAAACACACAGAGATTCCAGTAGCTGTCCTGACCAATGGCTCACTATTGGGAAACAGTCAGGTCCGCGAATCTCTGATGGCGGCTGACGTTGTACTCCCCTCTCTTGACGCCTATGATCAAACGGGATTTGAGACCATCAACCGCCCGCATCCTGATATCAGCTTTGAAGCCATGGTGGAGGGCCTGATCACGTTCCGAAAGGAATACCCAGGCGACATATGGCTCGAGGTCTTTATCCTGGAGGGCATAAACGCGACCGAAATGGCTGCAACACAGTTCAAACGCTGGATTGAAAGGGTGAATCCTCAGAAGGTTCACCTCAATACTGTGGTTCGTCCCCCGGCTGAGAAGCATGCACGGCAGGTCTCCGCACAAGAAATGGCCGGGTTTTGCAAGGCCCTGGGAGATAAGGCCGAAGTGATTACGCCATTTGAAGACCATAAAAGACATGAGAAGGGGGGCGACATTGAGAAAGACCTTCTAAACCTCCTGGCAAGACGTCCGTGCACCCTGGATGACATCTCTTACGGGCTAAGCCTGCACAAAGATGAAATTCTGGAATACATCGACCCCCTGGTCAAGAATCATACGATCGAGATAGTAAAAAAGGGTTCTGTTCACTATTATCAACATAGAAAACCCAAATGACCATAGAATAAACGACCACCCGCACAGCGGGTGGTTTTGTTTTACGGAACGTCAGTTTCCATCGATTAAGATTACTACCAGTCAAAGTGCGTGGTTTCATTGCAAACAATGAAAGGGGTCATATCAAGCAAGGATTTCCTGCCCTACCCTACCCACGAGCCAAAGGCTGTCGCGTCAACACAGGTATAGCGGCGCTTCTTTCTGTGCTGATTGACTTCTTTAGAAATAATCCTTATTATTTGGATATACTTTTTGCACCAGGAGTAATCATAAAATGGCAATAAGAAGGATACGCACGTATCCGGATACGGTGCTACGTGAGCCTGCCGAGCCCGTCACCAATATCGATGGAAAAATTCAGCAGCTCATTGATGATATGGCTGACACCATGTACAACGCACCTGGGATTGGCCTGACGAGCAACCAGGTGGGAGAACTGTTTCGCGTCATTATATTTGATACGTCACCCAAGGACGAACCGAACGACCTCACAGTGTTGATTAACCCTGAAATCGTTGAAGCCGATGGGGTAATCGTGGACGAAGAAGGTTGTCTAAGTGTTATTGACTACAGGGCTGACGTCAAGCGCGCTGAATGTGTTACCGTGAAGGGTATAGACAGGGAAGGAAATCCGATCACGCTCAAGAAGGAAGGGCTTACTGCTATTGTAC
Source organism: Desulfobacterales bacterium (assembly GCA_030616425.1). GTDB lineage: Bacteria > Desulfobacterota > Desulfobacteria > Desulfobacterales. The sequence goes on from JAUWXJ010000006.1 coordinate 12,751, forward strand.
TACAGCATGAGGTTGACCATCTGAACGGCATTCTCTTCATTGACCGTATCAGCAAGCTCAAGCGAGAGCTTTACAAAAGAAGGTTGAAGAAGTTGTTGAAGCAAGGGGAGTCCTCTTGACTACCCGCAAGGAGATTCTTCCACCAAAGCTAACCTGTTGTCTCCTTACCCTCTTATTCTAACCCGTCTTAATGTGGCTTTATGGCTGCTTGTTCTGGTCGGGACGATGGCGAATCGAGCGGCATCAGAACAAAATTATCCCCTTTCTTCTTCACGCAAAGCCCGAACATGCGGATTGTGGTAGTAAGGGGCCTGCCGAAGACAAAATCCACCGCATTTGCGTCAACCCTGAGCTTTTCTGCCAGAAAGGGCCTTATGTAGTGATCGTACTGCAGTAGGTCGAGAATCTTTTCCACTGCCTTATCCGAATCAGATCCTTGGAGTCCCTTTACCGCTGACTCCAAGGTTTTGTACGCGCACCTTTGTTCATGGGCACTTATGATCTCAAGCATACCATCATCCGGCTTGATGAGGTCGCTTCTTTGAAGATGCGGCCTGGCCATGACTTCATTGAATCCCCGCAGGTCCCAGCATTTCAAGGCCCGGCACTCAACCGGTCTGTACTTGTAAATCTTGCACGCGTGCTCGTCTTCATCGTAAAACATGCACGTCCAGGCCTTACCCTGCCCTTTGATCTTGATCATTTCCCGTTCAAGGACTATCAAAGCCTCGTCAATATTGCGGACAACTTCACCCTTTCTCAAGGTATAAACGTCGAACCTTTTCAGGATGTCCTTTTGAAACAGGGTAACATCCTCCTCATGAAGCGTAGGCCCACCTTTCATGCAACAGGTCCCGCAGCGAATACAGTGCGTGCGGGCCGGCTCTTCTCTCCCAGGCATCATATGAGTGGCTTCTACCATAACTACCCTTCAACGCTGAGTAATGCGGGCTCTGGCATCTGAGTCATTATCGTGGATCCCCAAATCAAGAAACCCCGTCATCAACGAGACGGGGTTCTTGATCCAGGATTTCAACTCAAGGGTTTGTCGTCTGTGTCACTACAAGCTAGATCTCACACCTCTCTTGTTGGTCGCAAGCACCAACGCCAATCCTTAAGCCTTCTGGGCAGCGGCTTATTAATCTCTCACCTTATACGGTTTCGACGCTCACCGCCTGCGGGCCCTTGTCTCCGGTCTCGACCTCAAATCGAACTCGCTGGCCTTCATACAAGGTCCTGAAACCAGAGCCGAGAATGGAGCTATAGTGGACAAAGACGTCTTGGCCTTCCTCCGTACTGATGAAACCATAGCCCTTTTTCTCGTTAAACCACTTTACAGTACCTTCTGCCATAACCATATCCCCCCTTTCAAAATATCATTTAGCTGGGATATGGGTCTGACAGAAAAAAAAGCCACCAAGGCGTCAGGGCCTTGACGGCATCTTATTTTACTTCTCAAAACTCCTATCCCAAACCACCATACAGCCTCACCCAAAGGTGCGAGGCTCAAAAAACGATGAAACTATTGCACATTCCAACTTTTTTATCAATATCATATCATCGGTTCTCATGTCAAGCAAATCTATCACTTTATCTTAAACTAGTTGGACAGGGATTCGTCAGGCATATTCTTGATCAATTCCTCGTATAGTTCAGGCCTTCGATTGGGGAGAAAAAATCGCATCCTATCCTCCCGCACATGAGCAAGCTCAGCCGCTCTGAGATCCGCAAAAAGCATTCCCTCCTCTACACTAACATGCTCAGCTATCACTTCTCCCGAAGGATTCAGTACCATAGCTAACCCAGGAAATTCGAGCCCATCCTTGTTGTTACCCGTCTGATTACATGCTACGACGAAAACGCCGTTATCGTATGCCCTGGCAGTCAAGTGGCGCAGCCAGCTACGCTGCTTCTTTTCTGGTGTGCCTCGGGGAGATGCATGGGGACAAAAGAGGATGTGTGCTCCCTTAAGGGCCAAAAGGGTGCTTTGTTCCGGAAAGTGGTTGTCATAGCATAGTTGGATGCCAAAGCCGGTCCCTTTGAACGTGAACACGGGCAAGGAGTCTCCAGCACAATAGAGGGACTCTTCAAACGGACCGAGGTGACATTTTCGATAAACTCCTTTAAGCCCCTCTGGACTCGCCACCAGGTGGCTGGCGAATATCGTCCCTTCCCTGTCCTTTTCAACCAGACCTGCTAGTACAAGGATTCCATTCTCCCGTGCCATATCAACAACTGCCTGACTTGAAGGGCCGGGTATCGGCTCAGCTATCGAACGAACAATCTCTTGCACACTATATCCAGTCAGGTTCAACTCAGGAAAACAGACCAAGCCTGCTCCATCAGAAGCGGCCTCTCTAACCCTGGCTTTCACGCGATTGAGGTTGTCTGACGTTTCCCCTAACTCAGATCGCATCACTACGACAGCAACCCGAAGATCATCCATTAGAGACCAACCCGGATAAATCGGAAATCCGAAGCACGAAATTCGAAACTCGAAACAAATCCGAAATCCGAATTTCTAAATGTTCAAAACAATTAACTTTAGGCACTTTAGCTCACTTCAGTTTGTTTAGCCATCTGTTTCGGTCATTTGAATTTTTGTCATTTGATATTGTTTGCGGCTTACGCCTTGAGAACAGTACGTATTTCGATATTCGTATTTAGCGCAGGCTTCACTTCGTGTCGAATTTACTTTCTGCCAGAAAAAACACGAATTTCACAACTAACGGACTACACATCAAACTGTGCTTTGATCTTGTATACCTTGGTGGCGGGAAGATTCAGTGTATCGGTCACACCTGTTTCAGAGGCTATCTCCTTCAAATAGCCCTCTATTTGCTCCATGGATTCGGCAATAAAGGTAAACCAGACATTGTATTCATGGTCCCGGCGATAATTGTGTGTGACACCTGGGTATCGGTTGACCGTTTCCGAGAATTGGGCAATCTTCTCCTCTGGGACCCGAGCTGCGCAAAGCGTGCTCACAAAACCAAGCTTGTTGGGCACGAAATTCCCGCCTATGCGCCTAATAATTCCTTTTTTCTTCAGACGCCTTATGCGCCTGATCACATCATCTTCTTCCAAACCCAGTTCTCGGGCAACGACCAGGTACGGACGAGAAACAATGGGAAGGTCCGATTGTATTCGGTTTAGTATGGCCCTGTCGGTGTCATCCATTTTGGCCATAGTAGATACCACCTGCCTTTGGAGCTATTTATAGAAATCGTATGTGAACCTTTCTGCTACGGGGGCCATCAAACTCACAGAAAAAGACTCCCTGCCACGTCCCTAACTTCAAGCGGCCCCCCTCCACTGCAACGACCTCTGACGCCCCGATAATGCTCGACTTGATGTGGGCCGGCGAATTCCCCTCTAAGTGGCGATATGCTTCTTTCCAGGGAACAATCTTGTTCAAAACCATCAAGATGTCTGATTTGACGCTGGGGTCAGCTCTCTCGTTGATGGTAATAGCTGCCGTGGTATGCGGAACAAAGAGCATACAAATGCCGTCATCGACCCCTTGTGACCGGATTGCATTCTCGATATCCCCGGTAATCTCTACGAATTCGGTCTTAGATTTGGTCTTGACTGTAAGCGTCCCCTTCATCACCTCTCCAGACAAAAAAAAAGAGGCTTAACGGCAAACCAAAGCCTCTTTTTTGGACGTCCAAATTGTTTCGCAAGATTAAGATTCGTGTCTTAGACGCATCCCGTTGGCTTGGGGAGACCCGCCATCTTGCATGCGCCTTTGCCTGGGCCAGATGGAAACAGTTCGTAAATGTGTTTCAGCTTGTAACCGGTCACCTTGGAGAAAATCCTGACCATGGGTGCGATCCCGTTCTTCTCGTAATACTCCTGCAAGAACTTGACGCACTTCCAATGTTCATCGGTCATTTCCTCAATCCCCTCGGTCGTCTTCACGTGCTGGACCCACTCTGGACACCAGTTGTCAAAGGAATCAATAAAACCATCTTCGTCCACAGTGAAGGTTTTTCCCTCAAACTCAACAGTCGGCATGCCAACGCCCTCCTTTTCTTAAGTAATGTTCCTTATTATTATGTCCTTACCTAATTCCCACTTTCAATCTGAACGTGTTTATATGAAAAAACGCAATTTGTCAATACCAAAAAACAATAAGCTCGAATTCGTCGCAACCTCAGCGGAGTTCCTCCAGGTAGATATCAGCAAATTCCGGGCCCAAGTGCCTACCCGGAGCGTAGTCATAAGGGCTCTTCTCCCACAGTCGAACACCGGGCCTCATTACGCAATAATAGCCACTTCATCCCGTCCTGCCTTTTCTTTCAAATAAACGTTGACCATGGTGTCGTGGATCGTCTCAACGTGTTTGCCAATGTAGTTGGCCTGAATCGGCAGCTCGCGGTGCCCCCGATCCACCAGGACAGCCAGTTCGATCCTGTCTGGACGGCCGAAATCGATAAGGGCATCCATGGCTGCCCGAACCGTTCGGCCGGTAAAAAGGACATCGTCCACCAGGATCACCTGTTTGCCATCCAAAGAAAAAGGCAAGTCAGTCTTCTGCACAACTGGCTGGTGGCTTATTCGGGTCCAATCGTCCCTGTAAAGTGTGATGTCCAAGTCTCCCCTGGGAATGTCCACTCCCTCATTGGAAAGAATCTTTCCCTTTATCCGATCGGCCAAGAACACGCCGCCTGTCCGGATTCCGATCAGCACCAGATTCTCCGCCCCCCTGTGCTTCTCCAGGATTTCGTGGGTTATCCTTGTCAAGATCCGGTCAATATCAGTCCCTTTTAAGATGACTTGTTCCGTTGACATAGCAAGTATCCTCAATTGAAGTGTTTGGTTCCCGCTTTTGGTTCTATTAAGGGCTTTGGATAATACGCTGTGTACATCCGACAACCGCCCGTAATCGCTCAAAGATCGTAAAGGGTGTCATCACGGCTCGGTGGAACCCGCTTGATTCTCCGTCCCCTTTTTCCCTCGACTACGAAAGGGTCCTCCTCTTCAAGCACGTCCCCCATCTCAGCCTCAATCTGTGCCGGGTCTTCACCCGCCTCCATACGTCTGAAGGCTTCTTCCATGCCTGGCCCGAGACCAACACCTGCTGCATCTGAGAGCTTGCGCATCAAACCGGCAGCCTGGCGCGGATCATCCTCGTTGATTCTGTCGGCCTCCCGGGCCAGCAGATCCATCGCTTTTTCCATCCTGGCCTCGTCTATCGGAATATCATCCAGATCGCCCCCCTCTTTTGCGCCCGTGAGCCGGGCAAAAGTGGACATCTGCCTTGTCAGCCTTTTTTGTTTACACCTGGGGCAGAGGGGCCGTTTGGTGGTGTTCACCGAGCTTGAGAAGAAGTTGAATATGGTATTACAGTCTTCGCAATAAAACTCGTAAATAGGCATGGTATCTTTTCCTGGCGTTTTTCAGGCTTCAAAGGGCCGTCGTCACCTGAGGAAGATCACGCACAGTGTTGCGTTCTGTTTTATAATAAGGATCTTACAGACGGGTCAATAGAATAATGGATCGGTTGGTTGCCTCGTGGATCAAAAGAAAAGGGGTGTGCCGCGCCTTCGCCCGGCACACCCTTCAGGATTATGATATCATTAGCTCTTGACTTCTATTTTTTTTGGCTTGGCAGCCTCAGATTTTGGGAGCTTGATGCTAAGTACCCCGTCTTTGTAGGTTGCATCCACCTTGGCGGCCTTGACCTCGCGGGGGAGTCGAACAGTCCTGGAAAATGCCCCATAGCGTCTCTCGACACGATGGTAGTGTTCATTCTCTTCTTTCTTTTCGTGCTTTTTCTCCCCTTTGATGGTCAGCATGCCGTCCGACACGGTGATATTAATGTCCTTCTTGTCCATGCCCGGGATCTCAGCCTTGATTATAAGATCTTTGTCGGACTCAGACACGTCAAAGGCCGGGACCCATTCCCTTTCTTCAAAGAATGGAACAGACACGTCAAAAGCCCCAAAGAATCGATCAAAGAAGTCCCGTTCAGGACTGGCCAATGATACCTTCCGTCTTAGTATTGGTGTAAGAGCAAACATACTGTCCACCTCCTTCCTGTGTCGTTATAGATACCTTTCGGTTTGATTAAAAGATAATCACTCTGGGAGGGTAGTCAAGGGGTGTGAATCTGCATGGGTTGGCAATGTTGAGGGAGGATCGGGCTGGTCCTTTTCTTAAGAAACTACCCACAGGGCACGGCCAGACATCCTGTCGAGCACATATTTTGAGACGCTTCCCATAAAGAAGGCCTCGTTCACGCCACGCCTCCCAATGACGACTGTACCGTAGTCTCCGTTCCTGGCGTGATCCAGGATAGCCTTGCCAATGTCGATAGTGCGTTTGACCACCTTGAGTTCTATTTGATTCTCTTGAATGCCTGCCTCCTGGAACTTGCGCTGTGCGTGTGTATAAAAATGGTCAATGCATTGTTTTGCACCTCGAGCAATAATCTCCCCTACGTCACTCTCTTTCTCATCAAAATCGATCACGCAGTAATCTCTGAGCGTTGGCGTCACATGAAACAACGTGAGCTTAATCTTATCGTTTCCTCCAACCAAAAAGCCAAGGTGATCCACAGCGCGAAGTGAGGCCTCAGAACCATCCACGGCCAGCATCACCTTCATGGACATCACATCTCCGTCTACCACCCACACGGGAATCACGCTGGAATGCTCCACCAATTTAGCGGTCGTACTCCCCATAAAGGTTTTCTGGATACGCGAAAGACCTCTTCTTCCCACAAGAATTGCATCATAAAGGCCTTGCTGGGCACAGTCCAAGATATCCCTGGCAATCCCAGTTACCTTTTTCTGGGTGGCAGTCTCAATGCATTCCTCTGCGATTCCCATCCCGACCATCTGGGTCTTGTGCTTGTCTAGGATACTATGGGCAAACTCGGCATTTTTTCGGACCACCTTTTCTAGTTCAGCCCTTGTTCTTGGATCGGTTTCAGCCTCATCCAAGAGATATTGGGAAATGGTAGGCTGTACATGGAACAGGGTGTACGTCAAATTTTGTACAACCGAAGACATCCTGACGGCATATTTGACCGCATCTGTTGAATGGATCGATCCGTCAACAACTAGCAAAATCTTCTTATCCATCTCAACTCCCTTTTTCTCTTAAAGATATGAAGATAGTGAATTAAACATACTATACTGCATGTCTGATAGTACAATGATATCGAGGGTTCAACCCTGTAATAAGTTCCAGACACACAAACATGCCTTTGCTGCATGGACGGTTGGATACATGTGCGACAATCTTGCCAATCGATTCATAATTGTGATATGTGGAAACAAAGGCAAAGACCAAGGTCAAAATGAAGACCGCCTTTCTTTATACTGAGAAGTTCTTCGCATACGACTACGGGGCAAGCCATCCTCTTAAGATTGAGCGGCTGCAACTCACCTACGACCTTTGCAAGGCTTACGGCCTCTTTAGCCTTCCTGATACAGCCCTGATTGAAGCCAGACCTGCATCCGATTCAGAGATCCTTCGCTTTCACACACCCGAATATGTTGACGTGCTAAAAAGGGCGAGTTCCGGCCAGATTACTGGCGATTATTCGTATGGCCTCGGGCCAGGAGACAACCCCGTCTTTTCCGGGCTGTGGGAGTGGTCGCAGTATCATACGGGCGCATCCCTTCAGTGTGCTGAGCTGGTTTCTGAGGGCAAGGCCCGCATTGCCTTTAATATCGCGGGCGGCCTCCACCACGCTGGCGCCAGACAGGCCTCGGGTTTTTGCTATATCAACGACCCGGTCTTGGCCATCTACCACTTTGTGGACAAGGGAAAGCGAGTCATGTATCTAGACATAGACGCCCACCACGGCGATGGGGTCCAATGGGCGTTCTATGAGGATCCAAGGGTGTTGACGGTCTCGTTTCATCAGGATGGGCGCACCCTGTTTCCCGGCACCGGTGACCTGAGCGAGATGGGTCGTGGAGAGGGCTTGGGTTATGCCGTTAACATACCAATGCTCCCTGGCACAGACGACCACGTATTCTGGGAGGGTTTTAACTCGGTCCTCCCCGTGCTCATGGAACTCTTCAGCCCGGACGTAATAGTCTCTCAGCTTGGAGTCGACACATTCCTGGATGATCCTCTGGCCGCACTCGAATTCACCACCAATGGATTCTGCAGGGTCATCACCTACCTTACTGACCAAGGAATCCCCTGGGTGGCCCTGGGGGGCGGCGGCTATAATCCGGCCAATGTGGCGCGCGCATGGACATTGGCATGGACCATCATGAATGGGGCGGACCTGCCTGATGATCTTCCGGAGTCCATGGTGAAACCACTGTCTGCTTTGGGCCTCCGTGGTGAAAAACTTCGAGACAATGAACACCAGAGCCCCTGGCAGGAAGAATCTCGCCTCCGTATGAAAAAATGTCTAGAATATCTAGAAACAAAGATCTTTCCGAAAATCAAGTAAACCGCCCTGCTAAGCGTTTTTATTGACCCGTTAACCCCAATCTGTTAAATATCTTTTTCCGGGTAACCCAAAAGAAAGGTCTGCGCTCTTTTTGTCTGCGTTTTTTTTCTTTTGCCGATAACTTCGTGTGTGAAGCCTCTAAAAGCGGCGTAGAGAGGGGGATATCATCTCAAGAATACGCATCTGTGTAATTGACGGCCAGGGTGGCGGCATGGGAAGCGCCATCATTAAGAAACTCAAAGAGGCCTTTGGGGAATCAGTTGAGATTATTGCACTCGGGACAAACGCCATTGCCACATCCCAAATGCTAAAGGCGAGGGCAAACCGAGGGGCCTCCGGAGAAAATGCCATTGTTCGTACGGTTTCGCAAGCCGATATAGTCGTGGCTCCCATAGGGATCGTGATGGCCCATGCTATGATGGGTGAGGTCACACCAAAGATTGCCGAGGCCGTAGCTGCATGCCCGGCCAAAAAGTTTCTCATCCCACTCACCCAGGAAAAAGTGGAAATTGTCGGGCTGTCACCCACCCCGCTTCCTCCACTGATCGAGACGTTAATCGAAAAACACTTGAAGGAGCTAATACCCGAAAATGTGTGAAGCCAATGCCTACATAATCCGCGACGGCGAGGAAGAACTTGTCATGGAGGCAGTCGACAAGATTGAACCTGAAAATAATGGGCTTCGGCTGGTAAATATCTTCGGCGACCAGAAATTCATGCGCGCCCATATCCATGCCCTATTCCTTGTCAATCACAAGATTTTCCTGAAAGAACAACAATAGCCTGATAAAATATTGAATGTGTCCAACGGATAGGACCTGTATTGAAATTTAAGCTCGCCAAGACTGCAGGTTTCTGCATGGGAGTCCGAAGAGCGGTCGAGATGGTCCTTGATACTGCTAACAGGCAACAGGGCCCTATCTATACCTATGGCCCGCTCATCCACAATCCCCAGGTCTTGGAGATCCTGGCAGAAAAAGGCGTGACTGTCATAGACGACGTCTCTGGCGCCAAACCTGGAAACATTGTCATACGAGCCCATGGTCTCCCACCCCAGGAAAAGCAGGCCCTTCTTGACGCAGGATTCATCATAATCGACGCAACCTGTCCCAGGGTTATCAAGGTCCAAACCATCATAAGCAAGTATTCAAGGCAGGGTTATGCCGCAATCATAGTAGGCGATAAGGACCACCCCGAGGTTCTGGGCTTACTCGGATACGCAAAAGGGGTGGGCCATATCATCAGCCACTCGGATGATCTTGACAAGCTCCCTCCCATTGAACGTGCGATCGTAGTGGCTCAGACAACCCAGGACGGCCATCTCTTTGATACTATTACCCGCACTATTGCCGAACGCTTTCCTCACTTCAAGGTATTTAACACCATCTGTGATTCAACTCTCAAACGTCAGGCTGAAGTCAGGAAAATGGCCAAAGGCGTAGATGCTGTGGTGGTGGTGGGCGGACGCGACAGTGGCAATACCCGGCGATTGGCGCAGGTGGTGGCTCAGGAAGGGGTTCCAGCCTTCCATATCGAGAGCGAGGCAGAACTCGACTTTGAGGCCATCGAACCATTGGACTCCGTGGGGATTACAGCCGGGGCGTCAACTCCTAACTGGGTCATCAAGAAAGTCTACAGGACCCTTGAGGCCATTCCCCATCAGGCAAGACGATGGCATCATGCGGTATTCAGGATACAGCGCTGGCTGCTTTTGAGTAATCTCTATCTTGCAGTGGGGGCTGGGTGCCTAACTTACGCGTGTGCCTTGTTGTCAGGTATCAGGCCCAGCTTTGCATCCGCCTTGATGGCTACGTGCTATGTCCTTTCCATGCACATACTAAACAACTTCATCGGCAAGGAAGCGGTACGCTATAATGACCCGGACCGGGCCAGTTTCTATGACTACAATCGTTGGATCCTTTTGGCTATAGCGATCATTTCAGGTGCAACCGGACTCTTCATGGCATTTACTCTAGGACCTGTCCCGTTCCTTATACTTTCTATCATCAGCCTCCTGGGGGTATCTTACAAGGTTAAGATCATCCCCGGAAACCTTAAGATAGGAAAAAAGATACAGCGGATCAGCGATGTACCAGGCTCAAAGACCGTTCTGATTGCCATTGCATGGGGAATAGTAACAGTGGTGCTCCCACACCTTTCAGTCTCTTTGAAAATTACTAAGGCTATGCTCTTCGTCTCGGTGTGGGCATCTGTCATGGCATTTGTACGAACCGCTTTTTTTGATGTTCTCGACATGCAGGGGGATCGGATTGTGGGACAGGAGAGCCTGCCTATTATGCTGGGTGAGAGAAAAACTTTTCGGGTGCTGAAACAACTTCTGCTTATCACTTTTGCGGTGCTCATTTCCGCGCCCATGATGTACCTTGCCACAACCCTGGCCTATGGTATGATCCTTTCGGTATTCTACATGGCTGCAATCCTTGAGGCCTTTAAACGACAATGGATTGTCCCTGGTTTCAGATTTGAGTTCCTGGTTGAAACCCTTTTTATCTTCACAGCAATAGTCGCCGGTCTATGGCACCTTTTGGCCTGAGTTGCTTTTGCCTGAACCGGATAAGTTGGAACAAGAAAATTCGTCAGTATAAGAACGGTTAACGTGTTTCGATTTCAGAAAAAAAGACTGTATATCCTCGCAGCTGCCCTGTCGGTTTCAGGACCCCTACTTTTGCATTTAGGGTATATTGAGCTTCCTGATCCTCTGAGGCAGTGGGCCGAGGCCTCGGTCCAGAGGGAGACGTTCTCACCTGAAGCACGACCTGAGACCCCTTTCAAAAAACAGGTAAGGTTTTTTATTGACCAGCCTGCTCCCCAGAAACAAAGCGCCGTGACAAAGGAGTACCGCCGCCCAGTGAACAAGAAATTTCAAAAAGGCATAGAGGTACTCCCTCAAGAAAAGGGTTCCTCATTCACACGACGTATGCTGGCAGCCCAGGTCCTGTTGTTCGACTGCAAAGACTATACAGATGTAGAAGACTGTATCAGGAAGCTTAGGCGCGCGGGCGTAAATACCCTCATTGTTCGTGCCTTTCAGAACCGAGGTGATGCAGTGTATCGGTTTGCCAGGCCGCAGTGTAGCGAGGGCGTATATTTTGAGACCAAAAGTGCCCCTGTAGTTGACCCGTTACTTCCCCGGCTTGTCTCGATCGGGCACCGTCATGGCCTGAAGGTCTTTGCCTGGATGGAAACCCGCAAGATGCCGCTCAGGCTTGCTGACCCTGAAGGCTCAAAGGCGATCGGGTATGATTTTGAAAAAGGCGGTCTTGAGCCGATTGGAATGTGGAGTATCTTTGATCAAGCGGTTGAGCGCGGGCTTGTCGCTCTGTATCAGGATGTGGTCCGATCCGGCATCGACGGGATTTTGATTCAGGATGATCTGGTCATGTACCATTGCGAGGATTTCAGTCCAAAGGCAAAGGCCCTCTTCGAGCAGGAAACCGGAAAGTCTCTCAATCCCGAGGCCCTGTACCCGAGCCCTTTCAAGAATTCACAGGGTCGCTGGTGCGTGTCAGACTATTCAGACACCTTCTGGGAATGGTCGCGCTGGAAAAACGGGAAGCTCCTGGAGATAGCCCTTAAGCTTATTCAGGCATCCAGACAGATCAATCCTCGGCTCGAGTTCGCCATGAATTTTATGTATGAATCGGTCACAGACCCCCGAAACGCCCTAGCATGGTTGTCTCAAAGCCTTACTGAATCGACCAAGCTCCCGATCGATTTCTTTGCCATTATGGCCTACCACAGGCAGATGAAGGCCGAACTCAACCTCACCGACGCAGGTACATATGAAAAGATCTCAAATATGACATCAAACCTTCATGAACTGATTGATGATCCGAATAAGATCTTGATGAAAGTCCAACTGAAGGACTGGAATACCGGGAAAGAAATTCCTGCTGTTGAGACAGATGAGATCTTTCGGCGGATCAATACCAAAGGGAGAGTCAGCCTTGCCTTTATCCCCTACTCAGCCAGGGTCCACCTAGATGTCATTCAACATCATCTTGAGTAAGGGACTGCAAATATTCTTCCCACTCTATCGGCAGCATATATTTTTTCTTGTTGTTGCATTCCTTGCACGCAGGCACCACATTCCCCTTGGTCGACCTGCCGCCTCTTGAAAGAGGCACCACGTGATCCATTGTCAGGGTCTTAGGCGGGAAAGACCCGCGGCAATAATAGCATCTGCCCCGGGCCAACTGGCGCTTCCACCATTGCGACTCTCTCAACTCCCGGGCTTTTTGACGCTCCCGGCTGAGAGAAATCTCGTCTATTTCAGCCGTCAAGTGATTCAAGTCTCCCCTTGCCGCACAGATAGGAAAAATCGAATTGTGAACCAAACCCCTAACTCCGAATTATAATCTAACTAAGCACATCTGCCATATCAAGGAAAAAGGGGATATGCACGCGGCTCAGCGGTGGTGTCCTAATTTGGAATAACATATCTATTTTTACGGCAGACAGGATGTTTAACTGGAAAATATAGTTTCAATATTGACAATTTGTGTCATATAATATAACAAGCTTGTAATTGAATTAACTTTTCATTTGTATTGGCTATAATTGTAAAGAATTTAAGAATGTTATGACTGTATGCATTGGTGCTATATGTCAAGACGGCAAAGCGACCATAGTGGCTTCTGACCGAATGGTCACCGGAGGCTATCCACCAATAGAGTTTGAACATACAAAATCAAAAATCTTTGAATTAACAAAATATTGTGTTGCCATGAGCGCTGGAAGTGCCCTCAAACCCCTTGAAATAATAGACAGGACAAAATTGTTGGTGGGCAGCATGGAAGTACCGCCTGATATTGAAAAAATAACTGAACTGATGAAAGATAGTTATCAGG
>JAUWXJ010000119.1 GCA_030616425.1 Desulfobacterales bacterium
AGAAGTGATCCTTTGATGGACAGGGTTTATCGAGCTGCGGAAAAAAAGTGGTCTGAACTTGGCGTAGGAAGTACTGAGTCAAGTGAAGAACTGGTCGAAAGGCTTCGACCGGTTTATGACAAGGCCCGCGAAGAGGGTAAGGAAGTCGGTTTTGTTTACGACTCAAAAACCCATAAAGTTCAGGTAAAGATTAAAGGTGATGACACTTAGTTTGTCTACAGCGTTTGTCAAGAATACTGTAATCGAGTAGCGGAGGCGTTGAACAAGGGCTAAAGGAATTAAGGTTTTCTGTGCGCTACGGGAAACGTTATGTTCAGCATACGGCGCTGCGTTTGAAGGAATGTGATGGTTGGCCTTTCTTCGTGATAAAATTTCACTTACTAATGAGAAAGTTTTGTACCCGACATTGGTTTGGGGTCATGATGTCTTTTCTTTCGTTCCGAGTCTCCCGGGCTGGTGTTTTTAGTAACTTATCTGCGGGGGATTCTTACCCCCTCCGCATTCTCCCACAAGCGGGAGCTGCGGTTTCCCCCACAGATAAGTCACAAAAACACAGCGCCCTACCGCCAGTCACTCCAGAAAAGACATCATGACCCCTGTGTATGATGTCGGGTAGTTAATGTACTTCTAGTAAGTTTTGAAACCTTGAGTTATCAAAAGGTCTAGTACATGAAGATCAACTGTCACTGCCATATCTTCAGCCTTGATTGTGTTCCGTTGGAATTCCGGAGACGTTTTCTTCTGGATATAAAAAATCCACTATACCGAGTCATTCATCGGCTGCTCAGAAGGATCCTGCCAGACGATTCCAAACTTGAAGACTGGTTCGACTTCATTGATATGTCCATTTCCGAGATCGCGGAGAAATTGGTTGATGAAATGGATGAGGCCGGCATAGATATCTGCACACCCCTGATGATGGACATGGCTTATTGCAAGAAGTTTGGAGGTGGCACAAAGAGTTTCGAGGATCAGATAACAGAAACTGTGGACGCAGCTGAAGCGATAAACAAAAAGTACGATCGGATACGTATGCTACCATTTATTGCAGCTGATCCAAATAGGGAAGGTATAATAAACATTGTAAAAGATGCCTTAGGGAGCGGGGTGTTTAGGGGAGTTAAGATCTATCCAGTCATGGGATTTACCCCGGACGACAAGAGACTGTGTCCGATCTATGAATTCTGTGTGGAGAACAATATACCCATAACAGCACATTGTCAAAACGGAGGTATTCCGGGTCTTAAGGAGTATTACCATCTGGCAGACCCGAAATACTGGGCTGCGGTTTTAAAAAACCTGCCCATGCTCACATTGAATCTAGCCCACAATGATCGGACAGGATCTGCCTGGCAGGGGAAGATCGCTCAGTTGATCGAAACCTATCCCAATGTCTACACTGATATTTCATATAATCTTGAGATGTGGTTCATGCCCAGGAGGTACTTCAAACACGTAAAACGCATGCTCAGCACACCCAAAATCCAGGACCGGGTTCTTTACGGCACTGATTGGTACATGGGGAGATGTTTTTGGACTGAAAAGTCCTACCTAAAGTGGTTTCTGGAATACTCAAGAAAGATTTATTGGTGCAGGGTGGAATTCACAGACCCAGAAATAAGAAGGTTGACGGAGGATAATCCTAAAAGATTTCTGCGGTTGCAAGAGTGACCAAGTGACAAGTGGTGGTTTCAAAACCGGCTCTAATGAGACACGCGATATTCAATCGTCAATCTCAAAGGAGGATAATGATGGCAAAAATGATGAGGGGTGCAAAGAGATACGTATTGCTTAGAGGTAAAGACGAGGATGGGAAGGATATCGTTGTTGATATATTTAGCGAAAAAGAACTTGATATGGCACTGAAGGCGGGCCGAGTTGAAGAGGAAGACCACATTGTGAAGGTTGAAGTGATGGGTAAAGTTGACCTTAGAAAACAGAAAAGGTCCAAGAAACGCTGAAAGAACAATCCTCGTCAAAAGGGAATTCTTTTTGCCTCTTTCAGATAAAACAAAGGGTAATTAATTGAGGCTCGACCTAAAAGACTCGGGCGAAGTTATCTTTTCGATTATCTCAATCCAGAATCTCTCTAATACTTTGTGAGAGCTTCTTCATCGTGAACGGTTTCTGAAGAAAGCCATTACAGCCACGCTCCAATATCTCGGTGGCTTCACCGTCAATGCTGTATCCGCTGAAGAGCAGGACCTTTATTTCTGGGTTGATCTTCTTCATCGTATCGTAGGTTTCGCCGCCACCCATGTTGGGCATAACCATGTCAAGAAGGACGATCTCTATATCATCCCGGTGCTTCTTATAGAGCTTGATTGCCTCTTTCCCGTCCTTGGCTAGCAGCACCTGGTAGCCCATTGTCTCCAACAACTCCTTGCCTACTTGCCTGATCTCCTCTTCATCGTCGATCAACAGCACTATTTCAGTCCCCTTGATGAGTTGGTCAGCACGCCTGACAGCTTTGCGGGCTCTTTTCTCAGATGCGGGGAGATAGATACTGAACGAGGTCCCTCGTCCCCTCTTGGAATCGACATCAATATACCCCCCATGGCCCTTTATGATACCGTAAGCAGAGGATAGGCCAAGACCAGTGCCACGGCCTATTCCCTTGGTTGTAAAGAACGGGTCAAAGATACGATCCAGGATCTTTTTGTACATGCCTGTGCCTGTGTCGGTAACCGTTAACAGGACATAGTTGCCCGGCTTTGGATCATAGAGCTTGCCCTTCATATCCTTATGGGTTGTATTCATCGTCTTCAAGATCAGATCGCCACCGCCGGGCATGGCGTCAGCAGCATTTACAAAGAGGTTCAAGAACACCTGCTCTATCTGCCCTAAGTCTGCCTCGACTGTAAATAAGTTTTTGGCAAGCTCTCGGTGAATCGTAATCTCCTTTTTGGTCCTGCCAAATGCATCAGAGATCTCTTCGACTAATTGGTTCAGATCAATAGGCTTGACTTCGTATCTTCCCTTTCTGGCATATCCAAGGAGGTGTGAGGTCAGCCTGACTCCACTTTGGACCTGATTTTCAATATTCTTTAGCCGTTCAGAATGGGGGGACTTAGAACCCATGTCCATAAGCATCAAGGAGATATTCCCCTGGATACCCATGAGCAGGTTGTTAAAGTCATGGGCAATCCCGCCGGCAAGAGTACCAATGGACTCCAGCTTCTGGGCTTGTTGGAGTTGCGCCTCAAGACGCTTTCGTTCCGTAATGTCTCGTATGGTATGGACACTCCCTATTGGAACACCGTCGCGATTCAGATAAGTGGCTACGCTAATACTGACATCAACAATCTTTCTTTGTTTTGTGTACCGGCGGCTATTAATGCCGGAGAAACTTTTTCCTGCCTGCACCCTATCAATCATCTGTTGAGTCTCAGGCCAGTTCTCCTCCGGGACATAGTCCATTTTCTTGTCCAAAAGCTCCTCCTGGGTCCACCCAAAGACCCTGGTGAATGCCGGGTTTAAATAGATAACCTTGCCCTCCATGTCGTAGGCAACAATAGGATCAGGGGATGCCTCCAAGACGGTGCGATATCTCTCCTCGCTCTCACGAAGAGCCTCCTCGGTTCGCTTGCGGTCTGTGACGTCGGTGTCTGCTCCCCTGTATCCGAGAAGTTTGCCTGTTTTATCAAGTATGGGGACGCCACTCGTCGAGAGCCAGACAGTTTTGCCATTCTTATGCACGTTCCGGTTCATGAATTCTTGGAAAGGCTCCTTTTTGGAGAAGACTTCAAAAGCCGCCTTCTTCAATTGTTCCCGGTCCTCAGGGTGGAACAAGTCATAAAAATGCTTTTCAAACACCTCCTTGGGCTTATAGCCTATGAGCTGCTCCACAATAGGACTCGCATAGGTATATTTTCCATTGGCGTCGGTCTCCCAAACCCACTCCAAAGTATTCTCCAAGATATCTCTAAATCTTCTCTCACTCTCTTTTAACTCCTCCTCAGCCTTCTTCCGCTCGGCAATCATGTTTTCTTCTATTTGAAAGACATCCCAGAAGAGATGGGCAGCGACATGGTCCATCAATCGAATATCCTGCGGTTTGGTTCGAGAAATCTCATCAGCTACCCCCTGACGACCCGTAAGCTCTATGATCATGTTGAGGTTTTTCAGGTTGTACAGATCACGGTAATTTTTTGTAGTGTAAATCCCTCTTTTCTGCGCGTACCGGTAACCCACAGCCTTCGGATTGGTGCAGGCAACCCCGATTAGCTTCATCCGAAGCTGGCTGAGCTTTTTGGCAAATATCATATCCATAATTGCCTTGCATCCAGGCCCGCCACCCACAATGGCCACGTTAAGGGCCTTGATCTGTTTCATGATTTGCTCCTTCTTCGATTTTAAGATTCGCTCGCCAACCCCGTCCCGCTAAAGCGGGAGCCCAGGCGGACGGGGTTAGCGCTCGCTATTGCAGTTCATCAAGCTGTTTCCTATATCGGCACAATCTT
Source organism: Desulfobacterales bacterium (assembly GCA_030616425.1). GTDB lineage: Bacteria > Desulfobacterota > Desulfobacteria > Desulfobacterales. The sequence goes on from JAUWXJ010000119.1 coordinate 4,464, forward strand.
ATACCGCGCCCCGAAAAGGAATGCCAGGCCCTTAATCTTCCACCTTGATCTTGGTGAGCCTGGATTTTTTCTTTCCTGTGCCCTTCTTCATAGCCTCAATCCGTTCATCTATGAGGGACTTGATCCCTTCGAGGAATTCAATCCGCGCGTTCTTCATGTGTTCAAAAAAGGCGGATTTTCTATCGGTCACATCCCTGAGGCATCCAAGAAGCATGCACATAGGACAAACAAAACCCTCCTCTTTTTCCGTCGTTTTTTCAGCTGTCTTTTTAGAAGCCATGGTTTCCTCCAAACTTGATTACGATCTTGTCGGACTCTATCTTCGCCCCTGAAGGTTTTCTGGTAGCAATGTTGCGCGGTAGCAACACATGGCGCTTAAACCCGCCGATGCGAACAATTAACTCCTCGTTGCATTTGCTCAGCTCCACTTCCTTTTTTGTAAGGAAAGGGATCTTGATATCCAAAAAATAATCTTCCTCTACCTTTCTGAAGGCATAAGGGGTTTCTGCATAGAGTATCTGCTCGGGGTTTAGGCCGCCGTATATCTCCTTAGCCAGCTTGGAGAGTTCTGTCATACCAACGACCTGATCGCTCAGCATGGGGACCTTAAGGATGGGAATGGGACTGAACAGTTGCTCGGTCTTCTTAATGTAGAGGTCTTGAGTTTCTTTCCACTTGGTAAAAAAGCCGTCGTCAACGGCCTCAGGGAGTATGCGATTGATGACGACGGCATCCACACACATCTTGTAGAGGCTAAAATACATATAGGCTCGCTGTGTTTCTTTCAAAACAATCTTTTCCGGGTTCGTAATCATCCGCACCGTAGTGATGGTAGGATCTGACAAGATCCTGTCGATCCCTTCCAGGCGATTAAAGAGTCTCTGGATCGTTGCAAAATACTCGTCTTCCGGGAGGGGGACGTCATAGAGCTTCTTGGCAATGGGCCGGGCTATCTTAACGATCCTGCGCTCAACATCAAAGAGTTTTTTCATGTACCATTCCAGGCTCGTGGGGATGCTGATGAACCGGATCGACTCCCCCGTGGGCGCGCAGTCAAGCAAGATCACGTCATAGCGTTTCTGAGCCACATAGCGGTTGATATACAGAAGCGAGCTCACCTCTTCCATGCCAGGGAGGATGGCAAGCTCCTCTGCCAGGACCTCATCAATGCCTGAGATGTTCAACAGGCTCCCTATGTACTTGTGGACTTCCCCCCAGTTCTTCTTGATCTCTTCCTGGGCATCCACCTCCTGGATGGAAAGCTTATTGGCTACCCGGATCGGTTTTCCCTTGTTCCTGTCCATGAGGGTCCTGTCAAGGTCAAAAGAATCGACCAGGCTGTGGGCTGTATCAAGGGACATGATAAGGGTCTTGAGACCTTTTTGGGCACAGGCTACCCCGGTCGCAGCCGCAATACTTGTCTTACCCACACCACCCTTTCCTGCAAAAAGTACAATCCTCATGGATGTGCCTGAATACCTCGAGCTCGTTCTCCTTGTTGTAGGTGCCAAGGCACTTTCGTTAGACTAAATAATTATATGTTAGAATTTCCAAGAAGTAAAGACTGATCTGGGTGGCGGAGCGTCCCGGTCCCCAGGTTTATGCCTTGACCGGCGTGCGTACTTCCCGTATGTTTTAAAAGATGCGAACCAGTGTGAAATCATTGATGATCATAGGCGTTGGGGTATTTGGCCTTTGCCTTGCGGCTGCAGGCACTGCCCTATACCTCTATCGATATGCCATAACGCCAGCGCAGACCTCTGAAGCGAGTGCTGTGGTCTGGATAAAGCCAAGTCAAGGCTTCTCAGAAACAGTTGCCCAACTTCAAAAAGCTGGCTTAGTGCAGCACCCAAAGAGATTTCGATGGCTTGCCCGCCTTAGAGGGGATGATAGGCGGATTCGAGCTGGAGAATATCTTGTTCGTACTTCCATGCCACCAAGGGCCATCCTGGACGCCTTGGTCAGGGGCGAGACCCTCCTGCATAGAGTAGTCGTCCCTGAAGGGTGCACGGTCTTTGAGATAGGGAAGATCCTTGAAAGAGCGAGGCTTATGTCGCAGCAGGCCTTTTTGCAGGCAGCCCTCGATCCTCGCCTCACACAGGCCCTTGGCCTGGATCATACTCTTGAAGGATATCTCTTTCCAGAAACGTATCAATTTCCGAAAGGGGTTACTGCAGAAGAGGTTATAAACAAGATGGTTGCCCATTTCCGTTCGGTTTTCACGCCTGCGTGGACCGAGCGAGCCCATGCCATGGGCCTTACTACTCATCAGGTGGTGACACTATCCTCTATTGTGGAAAAGGAGACAGCAAGACCCGAAGAGCGACCACTCATTGCGGCTGTATTTCTGAATCGGCTCAAACGGGGTATGCGCCTTGAGAGCGATCCCACGGTTATCTACGGCATCAAGGACTTTGATGGGAACTTGACCCGGAAGGATCTCGAAACCATGACCCCATATAATACTTACCAGATCAACGGCCTGCCGCCAGGCCCAATTGCCAATCCTGGCCGGGCTTCCATTGAGGCCGTTCTTTATCCATCCGAAGGATCCCACCTATACTTTGTCTCGAAAAATGACGGCTCCCACCACTTTTCCAGCACGCTGCGTGAGCACAACCAGATGGTGCGGCGTTATCAGCTCCACCGGCGATAGGTGACAAGACCTTTGTCCGTGAGGCTCTGAGTCCCCAGCTTTAACTTTACTAGGGGGAGCATAATATTGTTTGCAATAAATAATGCTTTCACCCCCGAGGGGGATCTCTTTTTGAGTCAGCTCAAATCTCATTCTGCTCGTTGGCGGCAGAATGCATTGAACTCCATGAACCAGGCACACGTCAATGTGGGATACAAGCTCAGTAGCCATTTGTAAATGGGTCAAGACCTTATGCCGA
>JAUWXJ010000156.1 GCA_030616425.1 Desulfobacterales bacterium
TTTCTCATCCCCACTTACCCCCTCTATTTGGAAGACTTTGTATGGTATTTCCTGTTTCCCTAACCAGCCAAGTTCAGAGACGTTTTTTGACGCCGCTTTTATCAATCAAGCAGCTTCCTCCTTGGGCTTCATACTATCCGGTACAATTACCTGCTTAAGAAGAATCGGTTTCAGGAAACTCCACTTGATCCCGATCTCGTAAACCTCTTCCAGGTCCCTGATTGCATCCCAACAGTTGTGGCAGGGCGAAACCACAAATTTTACCCCTGTAGCTAATATCTGATCGCGCTTGACTTTCATGCATATATTTCTTTCTTCACGGTAACGCCCCAGCCCATTCATGCCGCCTCCCCCGCCGCAACAGAAATTGTGCTCACGGTCCGGGCTCATCGGACGGTAATCCTCCGCTATATAGGGCATAATTTTTCTGGTGACCTCACTCAAACCATGGTTTCTGATGTAGTTGCACGGATCCTGAAGTGTAACCGGTTCCTTAATCTTTTTTGTAGGATCCAACTTGAGCTTTCCTGTCTCAAGCGCCTCCAACACCCATTCAACGTAATGAAGACCCGGCACTTCGCCAGGCATTTGTCCGTCTTTTCTCCCAGCCCAATAGGGCCCTTCGGTGACCGTTGCACGGTGCTGGTGGCCGCACTCTGTCCCGACATACCGTCCTACTTTGAGCCTTTCCATTGCGGAATAGACATGTTCAACCTGCTGCTTGCAACACGCCCAGTCACCAGCAAACATGGCCAGGCTCGTTCCCTCCCAGCCCTTGGTTGAGGGAACCGTCCAGTTCTCACCCGCTAAATGGAACAAGACTGCGGCCTCTGCAAGATCCTCCGGATAATGTTTTGGTTCACGTGCGTTTACCACGTACATAATATCCGCACCTTCTTTATCAACAGGGATCTTAAGGCCGGGATAGTACTCCTCCCATTCTTCGGCCATCCACTCTAAGGTCTCAATATACTCCTCGGGAGAAACATCCATCTGGGCCGCAAATATCCAATGCATCCCTGATCCGATTTTCAATTCAAAGGGCACGAAACCCTGGGAAAAGCAGACGCCTCTCAAGTAGCCAAACATGACCCCCATATCGATGCCGAACGGGCAGTACATTCCGCAACGATTGCAACATGTACATTTACCCCATGCCGTATCCATGCAATAAGTCATGTGAGCATTATCCACATTACCCTTTCTTTTTACTATCTCACCAAGGGTCGATTGTATCTTATAGGAGGGGGTCTGCTTGGGGTCTCTGTCGTTTGCAATATAAAAGAGACAGGTCTCCGCACACATACCGCAATGGGCACAGATCTCAAGCCAGGTCTTCAGTCGAGACTTAAATGTTGCATCCAACGTCTTTTTCAAAGCGTCTCTATCTACGTCTAATCGGCTTAATTCCTCATAATACCTCTTACCACCTCTATCGGCCAATAGGGCGTCGAGGGCCTCCTTCTTTTTCACAGGTATTCTGTTAGCAAGGGATGGTAGGTCTTGGGCTGCTGCTTCTTCTGCTGCCATGATTATGCCTCCTTATGATGTCTAAATGCAATTCTGCGAATTGTCGTTATCTACCAGCAGATTCCTCTACCCTTCTGTCCTCCTCTCTTTATTCCAAAATCCATCCCGAGTTGGGCCCTGGAGCAAAAGAAAAGAACAAAGTGAGAAAGTTTCGTAAAGGGAATAGCGATCAGCATCGCTTCTCCACAAAGGATGTGGATGATCAGGATGGTTTTATAGTCAAACCATTGATGATATGCCATATAACCGGTCACAAAAGGTGCTGCCGCTATGGCAATGATGAGATAATCATAACCAGTCGTCAAAAGCCTTGGAACAGGACTCACAATACGCCGAATGACCAAAAATATAACCGCACCAAAAAAGAGAAGGGTAAGCCAGTCTGCCGTGCTGTCAGATAAGGTCCACCAACTGATACCCCATGATTCGTCCCACAAGATATTGTGCCCCAAAAGAAATATGGGAATACCCAGCAGGCAGATATGGAAAACGAAAGTTCCTATGGTAAAAGCAGGATTGTCCTTCCACGCTTGACTACCAAAAGGAAAAAGCCAGTAAACGATTGACTTCACGGCCCCTGGGATCCCCTTGGCGCTATATGCAACCCTGTCTTTTGCCCAGTCAAGGCCCTTTATATACGAGATGACCCTGACAAGACAGCCAATGAAGAAAATCCCGAAAGATATCCAAACCAGCGGTCCACTAACAAATTCGTACATAACAACCTCCCGGTTTCTTTAGTTCAACTCTAATGTTTAGTTAGGATCGTACCCAGTCTTCTTTGGTAGGCTACGAAACTATATCATTTTGCACTCGTTACCAAAACCATGTCAAAGTGTCAAGCAAAAAATCACATACCTGATGCCACATTGTGGTACCAAAGGGAGGTAGGAGACCAACCACTTTTTTTGTCTCAAGGGCCCATAGCCATCGTCTCAGTATTCTTTTGGCAGGGTGTTCAACTCGGCGAGGGTAAAGACCGGCCCGTCCGTGCAGACATATTCGGCGCCCACATTGCACCTTCCGCACATGCCTATGCCGCATTTCATACGATTCTCAAGAGACATAATCATAGCTTCAGGCGAAAATCCGACCTTTTCGAGCACGGGCTGTGTGAACTTTATCATGATGGGAGGGCCGCAGATGATGGCTACGCTATTTTCGGCACTGGTTATCTTCTGCTCGGTAATACCCGGCACAAAACCTATGTGGTATTGGCAGAAGGGGTCATCGCTGCAGTCGACCGTGATATGCATCTGAATGTCTCCGCGCTCCTGCCAGGCAGAAAGCTCGTCCTTGTAAAGCAGCATCCCCTCGTCACGGGCCCCGTAGACCACAGAGATCTCCCCAAAGCGCTTGCGGTTCTCGGGCGCCAACATATAAACAATAGTAGAGCGAAGGGTAGTAAAGGCAAAACCGCCGCCGATAATGACCAGATTCTTTCCCTCCATCTCATCAAGGGGATACCAGTTCCCTAACGGACCCCGCACCCCCAGGATGTCCCCCTCTTTCATGTTGTGCAACCGGGTGGTCACAACACCCGCATTAAAGACTGTAAAAAGGAGAAACCCAGACTCTGTGGGTGAAGAAGCGATCCCTATGGGGCACTCACCCGTGCCTGCCACTGAGAGTTCAGCAAACTGGCCGGGCCGGTACTGAAACCGCTTCTCATCATCTGGGTCCAGGAAGGCCACCCTGAAGGTTTTTATATTGCGGTCTTCCGTTTCGATGGTGACCTCTTCGATATGGACCGGATAAGGGAGGTACGGGTTCTCCATTCAATTGCACCCTTCCAATGTCACGTCCCGGAAATACATTTCGTAACAACAAGCAACAGTCAAAAGTCTTTTGCGAGCGACATTGAGCATTTTGGGATCAGAGGCCTGATGAACGCGGCGTTAAGAATCACAAACTGTTTGAGGGCCACTGGGCCCGAGTTTAGCGCAAGGCTTCACTCCGTGCTGTGATTTAGCCAAGTGAAGCGGGCGTCCCCAAAATGCTCGGGAAGCGAGCAACAAGGCTTTGACAGAGTAGCACGTGGGTATTCCAAGCTTTTTAAAAAGTTAGTTTCAGCACATGACCATAGCTACTACTTCGCCTCCTCACATGAGTCACAATTTGGATTGATTGTTATAGTCATTCATGGACCGGCAAACCAGACGGATATCAATGTTTACCGGACACTCCTGCACGCAGCGCCCACACCCCACACAGGCGACCCCGTTCTTGTACTTGTCCACATAGTATTTCAGCTTATGCATGAAGCGCTGGCGCACCCTCTGTATCTTTTCCCCCCTGGGATTGTGTCCTGAGGCATGCAGGGTGAAAAGTGGAAACATGCAGGAGTCCCAGTTGCGAAGCCTATCCCCGGCACGGCCATAAGTCTCATCCTGGATGTCAAAGCACCAGCAGGTGGGACAAAGAAAGGTGCAAATCCCGCAATTGATACAGGCAAAATGCACTTCTTCCCAGAACTCGGCCTCGTAAAGCGCAAGGGTATCAAGCTCCGCAAGCCTGGATGTCTCGATTTTTGAGACGACCCTGTCTTCGGCGGCCTGCCGGATGGCCGTTGCCCGTTGAATCAAGTCTTCTTCAGCAGGCCCCACGGTTTTCGCAGCCTGAAACAGGCTTTCCCCCTTTTGCGTGAGGACCATGACCAGAAAGGCATCGTCAGTCTCCGTGAGAAGCACGTCCAGCCCCGCCTCATCAAAGGGCCCTCCTCCCACTGACGTGCAAAAACAGGTAGAATAAGGTGTGGTGCACCCCAGGCCGACCAGCGTGGTGGAGTCCCGGGCCTTTACCCACCATGGATCGGAGAACTCGGGTGTCTCAAAGTTCACATCCACCAGTTCAAAGGCCCTTGCATCACAGGGCCGGATCCCGATGACGGCACAGGGCGAATAGTCTTTAGAGACTTCTTTCAAAATGTCCGCATCCTCCCTGGTAGGATCCAGACTGTATTCAAACATCCGTTCAGACTGGGGAAGGAACAGAGACTTGGGAGAGAGCCGGCTGTTTTGAAAAGAAAGGTCTATATCAGCAGGATTCTCGATTTGCATGAAATGCACTATACCTTCCTGCCACACCGGGCCGTAGAGTCGATAGGAGCCCCTCAGGTTGTCTAGAAAATCAGAGAGGTTTTCCTTTTTGATCTTTAGCAGTTTCATTCTATCTATACTGGTTCATCCCAGAATAGGGCTCACCGCAGAGCTCTGCGGTGAAAATATCATACAATAAAATCTCCGGGGTCGTCCGGACTGTATACGTCAAGAGGAGGCCTGGCCTCTTGAGTCATGCCGGCCTCGTACCCGTAAAGCTCGAGCACATCCTTCTCCAATTTCTTGGTAAACTGCCGCACATTGATCTCCATAGGACAGGCACGCTCGCACGCCCCGCAATCGGTGCAGCGACCAGCACAGTGAAAGGCTCTCAGCAATTGAAAAGTAAGGGTATCTGTCGGATCAATACTTTTTCCCAGCCACTGCGGTCGCGATTCATCAACAAAGCAAGTGGGGCAATAGCAGAGGGGGCATACGTCGCGGCATGCATAGCAACGGATACATGAAGCTACCAGATCTTGAAAGTGCTCCCAGCGCTTGTCAGCGCCCAATGCCTCAAGCCTTTGAACATCCGCATACCGGTCGATGCCCTCCTGCTCGGGCACAGGGTCGCCCATGATCTCATCAGAGATTACCGGGTTGCGATGGATGCAGATAGCACAGTTTTCCTGAAGCACATCCGCTTTGTTGAAAGGGATCTCAAAGCCCTCCCCCTTGACCACAACCCTCTCTGCATCTTCCGTTACTTCCAGCGGCTCTTGACCCTTCAACGCCCTTATGACTTTCCGCCGGTCTATCATCCCTTCGCAAGGGATCCCGATGATAAAGACTTGATCCCTGTTGATCTGATTTTCCAAGATGTGGACTACAATGTTTCTGGCGTCGCACCCCTTGGCTACAACAGCTAT
>JAUWXJ010000128.1 GCA_030616425.1 Desulfobacterales bacterium
TTTTCTCAACAGACCACAAATCAGGAGAAAACCCTCCTTGACCTGATTTGCTGTGGGCTTTTCAGCAAGGGGCCTCGTGTAGGGCCTGATCCCTTGTCAGACATCGATTGGCAGCAGGCAAACTACGCGATTCTAGAACAAAGTCTGGGGGGCATCCTCTACAAGGCTATCCAAAGGTGTGGCATTGAAGAACAGGTCCCGTCATCTACCCTCCATATGGCTAAACAGGCCTATTTTGACAATCTGTTTCAATACGTTGAGTGGGTACGTATCCTGCCCGAAATTTTTCAGGCTGGCCAAAGCAGAAGTATTCGTATGCTTCTCCTTCGTGGCCTCCACCTCACAGAAGTCTTTTACAAAGACCCGGGGCTCAGGAGCTGTGTAGACGCTGATCTGCTCATCCACAAACAGGACCGAAAAAAAAATAACAGACCTCTTTGGTATGCTCGGTTTCTATCCTCATCAGATCTACAAGAATCTCTATTTTCGGAATAACCATTGCCTCGATATCCACACTCACCCGTTAAACGAACGCAGAAAAGGGGTACGCAACTTTCTTTATCCCTTCAACTTTGACGATATCTGGAAAGAGCGCACCAGGTTTATGCTGGACGAAATATCTATCTGCGCCCCCTCGGCTTATGACGAATTGATCTTTTCAGCGATCCATGCGATCAAGCATGCCTTTTCTCATCTGAAATGGCTGCTTGATCCAGCGGTTATCATTGACCGGATGGGGACTCGGCTCCATTGGGATTACCTCGCCCAAAGGGCTGCGGCCTCTAATTTCCAGCACGGAGTCTGGCTGGTACTCGAGCTCACAAGTTCTCTTTTCTCCAAGGCAATACCGGCCGAGCTTCTCAGTCTATTTCAGAGCAAAGCACGCTCCAGCTACAACCACCTGGCACTTCAAAGGAATCTGGTAAATTTTCACCCTGACCTCTATTTTCTACGCCATATAAAAGGCTTTGGGCGGAAGATCCAATGGACTGCCGCGGCATTGTTTCCTGAAAAGGCTGTAAGAAAGGAAATCATGTTTGCACAGGATTTCAATCTGGCCGACTATTACCTGTCGCGGTGTAAGGCTGCATGGACAGCAATTAAGTCATTGTAATCAAGCGGCATTGGGAACCGCTATCTGCTGAACTATATGCTATATGCCAAATCATAGCCAAAAGGAATTCCTTGTTGTAAAGGGGCCTCAAAGGTCTGCTCTTTATGACCTGGTCAAGGGTAGGGTGTATTCTATCCCAGGCACTTTTGCTAGTCATTTAACACCTTACATCTATTCTCCTGAGACAGAGGCGCCTGCGAAAGGACCTGTCGGCCCCCTATCGTTTCTCTTCCTTGAACTCACGCACAGGTGCAACCTTCAGTGCCGTCACTGCTATGTCTCGGCAAAGGCGGAGCCGTCAACCGACCAGGGCTTGAATCTCAAAGACTGGACAGAAATCCTCGATTCTGCTCATGGTCTGGGGTGCCGGTCTGTCCAGTTCACCGGCGGGGAGCCACTGCTGTTTCCTGATCTTCGCCCCTTGGTCCTATCTGCTTTATCCATTGGCTATGACTCTGTTGAAATTTTCTCTAACGGCACGCTACTGCGTAGAGATGAATGGAGAGACTTCCCCCGAGACAAGGTATGCTTTGCGCTCTCTCTTTACAGTTGTGAAGATAACGTGCATGACACTATCACGGGTGTGGCTGGCAGTCACAAAAGGACCTGTGAAGCCTTCCATCAGCTAAAGGAGATGGAGTATTTGGTAAGAATCGGCTATATCTTATTTGAGGAAAACCTCCCCCATGATCAAGCAACGCGGGATTTTGTCCTGGAGTTGACAGGAGATCCAGATCAAGCGATCCCTGATATGGTCCGCCCTAGTGGGAGGGGACGGGACTGTGGCCTCCAGACACAGCACAGAGTAAATCATCCGCGCGGGGTCTCTTACATTGAGTTTAAGCCTGAGCCAGGTAGGGCCTTTGCCTATAAACCGACTTGCTGGAAAGGGAAACTTGCCATTACACCTGAGGGGGCTGTCATTCCCTGTATCTTTTCTCGTAACTTTGTACTCGGAGATCTGCGCGAATCCTCGCTGGAAGAGATAATAGATTCCCAAAAGGCCAAAGGACTCTGGAATATAACTCTCGAAGATGTTACGGTGTGTAAGTATTGCGAATATCGCTATGCCTGCTCGGACTGCAGATCCATAGCTGAGACCACTACCGGAGATCTATATGCAAAGAATCCTGCCTGCCGTTACGATCCAAATTCCAAAGACCAAGGCACACCGATGAAGCGTAATACCGAAAAACCGATCACTATATCCCCGAAATTGATACCCAAACAAAGGTCCGGACTGAACATAAAGGATTTGAAGGAGGAGATCCTTATCCTTTCCCCTGAGACAAAGGGGGTGCATCTGCTCAATCTCACTTCTGCTTTCATACTTGAGTGCTGTGACGGAACCCGTAGTGTTGAAGCAATAGTTGAAGAAATCATGGGAACCTTCCATATGAGCCCGGATCAAAGAGACCGGGTGTCACAGGACGTATATGATACACTAAAAAGATTCGCCGGATTAGGGATTATCACCGGGTAGCCTCGGAATTTTGCAAACCATTACCTGCGTAGGATCATGACCACACCCCGTGGGTCGGAAAACTTGAAGATATGTGTGGGGCCCTTTGCTGTCAGCCTATCTCTGAATTCTGACAGGATTTATGATTTACTTAAGTCTCGATTCTCCTTGGCCAGGACAAATGCCGAAGAGCACATCCCTCTTGCACACGTTCAGTTGACTTCAGGCCACAGCCGCGGCATTGCCCAGTATCAACTATGGAAGGACGGCTCCCTTAACCTGTCAACGCCCGATTTTTCTAGTTTTGCTGCGTATGTTGAGCATTTCTTTGATCGATTCTTCGTCGTGAATCTCAGAGACTACCTGCTCTTCCACGGATCAGCCGTTGCAAAAAACCAAAGAGCCCTCCTCTTTGTGGGCAATACAGGTATGGGCAAGACCACCTTGGCTGCCCACTTGATAAGAAGGTTCGGGTTTGCCTTCTTGACTGACGATCTAGTCATTGCAGATCCCCGTACAGGAACCGTGCTGCCGTACCCCAAGTTTTTGAAAATAAAAAGGGGAGGAAAAATATCCTACCTCGACCCCGGCATCAGCAAGCGCACGGAGGCTTCGGCAATACATACGGTTATGATATTGAAGAAGGCAAATGAACCGGAAAGACTTTCACACGGAAAGGCAGTTATAGAACTGATTCAATACAACCTTAATGAATGGGGGGCTGACCTGCCACGCCTTACATCCAGACTTGCACGCCTTGCCCTGAGGCCTACCTTCTACGTGGCACCCCAGGTGGGACCGGCAAATCTTGTCACGATAACCAAGCTCTGTCTCAAGGCGTTTTATGACGGCAGATCCTCTTTGAAGAGGGAATCCACAATATAGAGGAGTGGCGTGGACTTTAGATCAACAACCTCTTTCCCTTCTACCCGCCTTCCCTGTGGATCGAACAGGATTCTGACCGTGGGTCGAAGGGGTTCATCCTTGGTGATCTTGATAACCTGAGCCAAGCTGTGGTTGTTTAACTTCACGTAGCTGTTGACCGGAAACACTGACAACTGTACCAGCAGGCCCTTGATAATCGCCGGGGCAAAGCGCCCCTTCTGGGTCTGAACGATCTCCTTTACGGCAAGGAAGGGAAGGAAATGCTTTCGTTGGGGTCTGGCATGGGTCATAGCTTCGTAGACATCCACAACACCAATTATCTTGGCATACTCATGAATTTCCTTGCCCTTGAGACCCTTGGGATATCCTGAGCCATCCTCTCGCTCATGATGTTGCAAGGCGACATCAGCCACCCATTTATAAGAAGGCCCTAGTTTGGAAAGGATTTTGTAACCCATCTCAGGATGGCTTCTTACACGCTCGAGTTCTCCAGGGGTAAGCTTGCCCTTCTTTTCCTTAACTTTTTGGGGAACCTTGACCATGCCAAGGTCGTACAAGAGGCCGACGATTCCGAGCCGAACCAGATCGTCCCTTGAATAGCGGAGACCAACCCCTACCTTCACGGCATAGACCGCCACATTCATCAAGTGGGTAACAAAGGGATCTTTTTCGTCTTTTGTATAAAGTGCCTTCAAATAAAGGGCGTCTTGGACCCGTGCATTGTCCACGATCTTCGTTATGATACGTTTACCGGGTTCAACATCAGGCACCTCCCCTTTCTTTACCTGCCTGACATTCGATTCGATATAGCTACAGCCCTCATTATATACATCTTCCAGGACCGCATCCTTTGACTCCTTATCCGGAATGTCAAGGTCGCTAAGGAGCGTGGAAGGCTTCTCTTTTGTCCTTTTTCTCAAAACCAAGTCTGACAACCGAACCATTGTCTTACACGCCCTCCGTCTCTGTCGAAGTCAGGCCAAGAGAACTCGCCTCTTCTCACAAACGCTGTTCTTCAATCAACTCAGAAACAATCCTTGAATCGACTACTGAGGCCTTTTTCCCGGCTGCAACAAGTAAGCCTAAATCGCAGATATTATTTATTCTTCTTGGAACGCCCCCTGAATATTCGAATATATCTTCAACTGCCTCACGAGTAAAAATGCCCTTTGTACTGCCAGCCTTCTTAAGCCGGAACGTTATATACTTGACTGTTTCAGAAAAATCAAACGGATCAAGATGGTACTTGATTGCAATGCGCTGTTCAAACTGAGGAATCGAACGCATGACTTTCTTTAACTCGGGCTGCCCAAGAAGGATTAAGGTTAAGAGAAATCGGTCGTTAAACTGAAAATTCAATAGGAGTCTGAGCTCTTCATACATTTCGGGGTCCTTGATCAAATGTGCCTCATCTATCACTATCACTGTATCCTTGTCTTGGTTAACGTTTTCAATCATGGCATCGTTTAAGGCATGAAGAGAATCTATCTTGGTATCCGTCGCGATCTCATGACCAAGTTGGTATGCGATTTCTCTTAATAATGCTGTCGGGCTCATGCTCGGATTGGTAACAAGGGCAATCTCAAAGTCATCACTCGGCAACTGCTCTGCAAAGGCACGGCTAACAGTTGTCTTGCCGCATCCAACCTCGCCGGTCAGCATACCCGCCCCTTTTCGTGACTGGGCCACGTACAACATCCTCGTCAGTGCCTCGCTGTGCATGGGTGAATAGTACATGAACTTCGGATCGGGCACGTTTTCAAACGGAAGCTTGTCTAACTCCCAGTATTCCAAATACATTGTCTCTTGCAATTTCCTTACAGAACCTGCCGGAAATATTCGATGGTCTTTTCTATCCCTTCGCGCAATCGAACCACAGGTTCCCACTCTAGTTTTTGTTTGGCAAGGGTAGTGTCTGGACACCGTTGAACGGGATCATCCTCTGGCAGCGGCTTATGGACGATCTCTGACTTTGACTCGGTTATCTCAAGCACAAGCTCGGCTAACTCGCCGATGGAGAACTCCTTGTTGTTCCCAAGGTTAACAGGGCCGGTAAAGTCATCGCAGTTCATCATTCTCATCAGCCCTTGAATCATGTCTGAAACATAGCAAAATGAGCGGGTTTGGCTACCGTCTCCGTAGATCGTAATAGGCTCATTTCTCAGGGCCTGTATAATGAAATTACTCACCACCCTGCCGTCTGAAACCGCCATCCTGGGTCCGTACGTGTTGAAGATACGCGCTATCTTAACGTCGACTTGGTTCTGGCGATGATAATCCATCATCAGAGTCTCAGCCACGCGCTTCCCCTCATCATAACAACTGCGCAGCCCGATCGGATTCACGTGACCCCAGTATGTCTCATTCTGGGGATGTTGCTGAGGATTACCGTACACCTCTGATGTAGAGGCTTGAAGTATCCTTGCCTTTACCCGCTTGGCCAGACCCAACATGTTAATGGTCCCCATAACATTTGTCTTAACCGTCTTTACAGGGTTATACTGATAGTGAACCGGGGACGCAGGACAGGCCAGGTTGTAAATCTGATCTACCTCCAAAAAGATTGGCTCAACAAGGTCGTGACGAATCAGTTCAAAGTTCTTCCTGTCCACCAAGTGTCGGACATTTCTTTTCGAACCGGTAAAGAAATTGTCAAGGCAGAGCACCTCTGCACCTTCTTCTGCCAATCGCTCACACAGATGGCTACCTAGAAAACCCGCTCCTCCAGTCACTAGAACTCTCAGGTCTTTCATCCTATCTTCCCATCCTACGTTTGAACGCCTACCCTGCTTTGATCACGAGCCGCGGCAAAATTAACCGAAACCATCAGCTAAAGAGGTTCCCAAGCCCACAAGACCTTTGCCTATGATTCACAATTACCCTAAACTTATTACGAATATCAAGCAAAGCCCGGCATGTCAAACCTATACTTTCTCGTTGGCGCAATTGAGCCCCACAAGGCCAGAACAATCCAGAAGCTCAGGCTGTCATATCAAAGATTGTAATATTTGGGATAAACCCTGGCCATGACCATTAACCCTAACGTTGCAAAAGTCGAGGATGCTGCAGATGCAAGGCGTCAAGGGTGAGGCTGTAGTAATTTACGCCGAACCCTTGACATCGCAGCAGATGCGGTATCATCGGCTTTCCCGAAGGGTGAACAACTCGGCAAATATCATATCGTTGCTGGACTTCACCATGTGTGCGTTTGTCAGAGGCGCTCGATAAACCCATGAAACCCCTTACCGCCTTGGCTTTATCA
>JAUWXJ010000072.1 GCA_030616425.1 Desulfobacterales bacterium
GGCTGTTGTACATGCTTTTGATGGCTTTTCGATCAATGGTCATGATCGGCACTCTCCCTTATCATATCATTTCGTATTATCGGCACTATCAAATATCAGAGCAGGCGTGCTATTACCTCAGCGTGTCTTTCCGCGGCGTTCTGGTTATTGACGACAGCTTCACGGGCTCTGGCCCCATGAGTTTTCAAGGTGTCTGGATGGCTCAGGAGCCAGATTGCCTTTTCGGCCAACATTTCAGGACTCGAAACCGGTACACCCGCGCCGACCCCTTCCAACAAGCTCTTGGCATCCAGGAAGTCTTCCATGGACGGGCCGTAAAGGACGGGCTTTCCCCAGACTGCCGCTTCCAGGGGATTCTGTCCGCCTAGCGGTACGAGACTTGCTCCGCAAAAGACGATAGTTCCCACACTGTAGAGTTTAAAGAGTTCTCCAAAGGTGTTCATGATTACAACGGATTCTGTGCGCCTTGCTCCCGCAATGTCTAGTTCGCTCCGGAGCTGGTACTTGAAACCGCGTTTCTCAACGATCGATTCAATAGCAGGTGTTCGATCAATATGTCTAGGTGCAATAACGAGGATAGTCTCTGGAAATGGTTTCAGGATTTTTTCGTAGGCGTCCAGGACCATGGTCTCCTCACCTTCACGGGTACTCCCTGCAATAAAGACCTTGTGTGATGTATCAAGATTCAGGATCCGGCGCATCTCTGTTTCCATGGCAGGGCCTGGAAGGCTCGCCAGCATGTCGTACTTGGCATTGCCGTGTATCTCGATCTTGTCCGAGTCGGCTCCCATCAGCCTGATACGAGCCGCATCCTCCTTCAGGATCATGCTGAAGGCATCGACATTTTTCAAGACCTTGCGAAAAAGGGGCCGGAACTTCAGATAACCGTTGATCGATCTCACAGAGATCCGGCCATTAATCAGGGCAGTCCTGATTCCCATGCGCCGCGCTTCGGTGATCCAGGCAGGCCAGATTTCAGTTTCTAGAAAGACCAGAACGTGTGGGCGTACACGGAGAAGCGCTTTGCGGACCGAACCGATAAAATCGATCGGTGCATACACCACGGGGATTTCCTCTCCGAAGGTTTCTATTGCAAGGTCGCGGCCGTGCTCGGTGGTTGTTGAAATGATGACAGAGCAGCCGGGTATAATCCTTTTGAGGGCCCTTATCAGGGGGTCGGCTATCTTGACCTCACCGAGGGATACGGCATGGATCCAGATGCGAGGGGATCCTGAAAGGCGTTGGGTGAGGGCGCGGGGAACAAACCCCAGGCGCTCTCGAAAGCCTTTTCTGTAACGTCCGCTCAGGCGGGTATATATCCAGAATGCTGGAACACAGGAGAGAAAGAGACCACTGGTCAGCGCAATGTATGTTCCATATACAAGGCTCATGGTTTTATCTGCACAAAGCGCCGCCCTCGTAATTTCAGAAGATAGATCTCTTTGTTCACATCCCCTGTGTCATCAAAGGAGGTGAGGCCGGTCACGCCGGGAAAGTCTCTGACTTCCGTGAGACTCGTCTTCAATGTCCGTCTGGACCGGACCTCAGGATGGCTTACCAGTTGAAAAAGGATCGAGGCAGAGTCGTACGCCTGGGCCTCCAGAAATCCTGGGGAAGTGCCGAATATTTCCCTGAACCCCTTGACGAAGTCCTGGACCCTGGAAGAAGGGCTGTCCTCAAAGAAACCATCGGGCACAACAGCGCCTTGTACATAGCTCCTGGCCATTTGAATCAATTTATCCGAATGCCAGAGATTGGTTCCCAGCAGAAGGAGATCGGCCACATCTTCATACGGGAACTGTGGGGCAATCATGACGACCTTTTCGAAAGTGTCCGGGATAAAGACGGCTTCAAAGTCAATGATCGGTTCGGGCCCCTTTTCCTCTGGTTCGGCTGGTTCATCTGTCAGTGCGGTTTCATCCGCAAGGGGCCCCAACTGAGGGGTATCTCCTTCTTGAGCGCCCGGCAAGAAGCCCTCATCCTCCTGATCCGGCGACAGGAACTCAAGGATGACATCTGAATACTCAATACTTTCTTCTTCAGGTCTTGGATAATAGAGGCCTACCAGCTTCTTGATGTCATCGGCAAAGTCGGTTTGATCCAGGTCATACGATTCAATGGCGACTATCTCGGCACCGTGGAGCATCAATTCATCCCAGAATCTGTTCATAAAGTAGATACCATAACGCTCTTCAGGGTAAAGGATGGCAAATTTCTTGATTCCCAGCTCCTGTACCGCATAGGCTACAATTGCTTGTACCTGCAAGGAAGGGGTCAAGAAATTACGAAACACGTAATCTCCCAATTTGGTGATATCTGGTTTCTGGGTCAACGTCATGATGGGAACCTCAAGGGACTGGGCCTTGATCGCTGCTGACTCTGACGTGATCAGGGGGCCGATAATACCTATTACGCTGTGCTCGAGGGCGAGGCTCTCAACAGCACTTGCTGCCTCATTGGGGTCTCCTTTGGAATCCTTGATGATTAATTGAATCGGGTTTACGTCGGGTTGTGTGTTGAATTCATCCAGGGCGAGTTCAATCCCCATCAGGGCTCGATTTCCAAAGGTGCTGTAAGGCCCGGTTATCGGCAGGACACAGCCGATGGAGAATCGATCGACGAGTGCTCTTGACTTTAACTCTTCCATGAAGGCCGTCGCAGTCTCAAGCTCATCGTGGTCCGGGAACAAGCGGATAAAATCCGACAGGACATTTATCGCTGTCTCAATACGATCTTCTGACGCATACTCCTTTGCCAGTTGAAGGCGCAGATAGCCGCTGGGAGCCGTTTTTCTGTATATATCAAGGAGGGAATTCAATTCCGGTTCTTTCAGGTAGGTGATAACCTCCTTCACCTTGCTAAGGGTTTCTGTACGTTCCTGAGGTTTGGCTAGTTGATAGGCATCCATATAACTCTTAATGCCTTCTTTGAACATTTTGTTGGCAATATAGCAGTACCCCATAAGATTGCGTATCTGAAACTTCTGATTAGGCGTCTTTGCAAGCCGCAAGACAGAGCTTGCATACTTAATAGCTGCACCGTAGTTCCCCTCCTTGTAATAGGCGAGTATGAGATTGAATCTGGCATCTTGAACAAGAGGACTTTTCCGATGCTCACGGACCAGACGGTTAAATGCATGTCGGGCTTGTGGATAGTCTCCTAGGGCCATGTAAACCAAACCCGCCTTCATCAGCGCAGTCTCCGCGAGAGGACCCCTTGGAAACCGTCTGAGATGATCCTGGTATATAGCGAGCGCTTCCGGGTATTGTTGCTCTTGAAAGAGGAGTTCAGCTTTTTCTAAGCGCTTGAGGGCCTGGGTGATTTCAGGTGATGGTATGGGCGCAGGGGTTGGTGCACAAGCCAAGAAGAGAAAAAGGCTTATTGTAACAAGGTATTGCCAGCAGCAAGATTTGCTGAGCCTCGAGTTGTCAGATACAAAAGGCAAAAGGGGTTCCTCTTAAAGTTTTCCAGTGAGACTGGGGTTTTCTACCAAAACATGGTTGCTTTGTAAATGGGTTAGGTGTATATACTTCGCACGGTCACAAATGGCGTTTTTGAAGATTTTATATCGTATTAAGTTTAGGCTGATTGTTCAAATAAATACGAAATCCGAATATCGGACTCTTTTCAAGGCGTAAGCCGCAAATCCGAAACAAATCTGAATTTTCAAATTCCAAAATGTTTCAAACTACAGAGCAATCAATTTGAATTTGTTTTGAATTTCGTATTTTGGTAATTTGATATTGTTTGGCGCAAGCTTCACTTCGTACCGTATTTCGTGCTTCGTATTTCGGATTTGGCAAATTATGTACGGCCATGTCCAAGAATAAGAATTTAATTATCTCCGTTCAAGGTATATAAGTAAAATTATAGATCTTAACCTACCTGCATGGAGGTGTGAAATGGAAGAAGAAAAAGTCGGAAGGGTGCAAAAGTTTTTTGCAAAACCGAGTGTAGCAGCCATTGAAGTAACCGCCGGTGTGCTTAGAATTGGGGACAAGCTCCACTTTAAGGGGCACACGAGCGATTTTGAAGACACCATCACCAGCATGCAGATCGAACGGGAACCCATAGAGGAAGCAAAACCAGGGGACCTTATCGGAATTCAAGTCAAAGAGAGGGTGCGAGAAAACGATATTGTTTATAAAGTTGTCGAAGGGGCCGGTTAGCTGGTTCAGGGGTGTGCCGTCCCTATGAGGACACGACTTCTTGATTTTTTCAGGGCGACAATTTTGGCCTTGACATGTGGTTGCCTTTTTGTTATTTGGACGGAACAAATACGTAAAGATAAGTGATAGTTATGAGTATTAGCGTGGAACCCAAAACCTTCTATTGGTGGTGGCAGGCCGTAACATGAGCCTGCCCACGGGTGCGCCATTCTGGAAGAAATGAAAGGTGGGCTGTGGGCAAGAGAAATCTTCCCATGGTTCTAAGCACAAGAAAAATGCCATGTGTCTTCTCCATGGCTTTTTTTGATAGTTACTAGAACTGGTTTCAAACCCCTTTTCCTCGTTTGGTTTGACCATTTTTGAAAGTTCTAAGCTTGCTTCGCTAAAATTGTAAAACTCGGGCTAACGCCCTCAAACAGTTACAATTTCTTCACGCTCCACTTCGCTAAGAACTTTTAGCAAAAATGGTCAAAATGGACTCGTCAAAGGGTTTTGAAATAGCTTCTAACTACTTTTTTTGAGAAACCTTATAAGGAGGACGTGCTATGGACCCGGTAAAGGTATTCTTGGACGAGAGTGAAATTCCCAGACAGTGGTACAACATATTGGCCGACATGCCGACACCCATGAGCCCACCACTTCATCCCGGGACAGGGCAACCAATCGGCCCTGATGATCTGGCCCCGGTTTTCCCGATGAATCTTATCGAACAAGAGGTAAGCAGCGAGCGGTGGATTGATATCCCCGAGGAAGTCTTGGAAAAATATCTCATATGGAGACCCACGCCGCTTTGCCGGGCAGTAAATTTTGAGAGGTTCCTCGATGCCCCCGTGCAAATTTACTATAAGAATGAAGGGGTGAGCCCTCCGGGGTCCCACAAGCCGAACACGGCCATTGCCCAGGCCTATTACAACAAAGCTTTTGGCATAAAGCGACTCTCTACAGAAACCGGCGCAGGTCAGTGGGGAAGCGCCTTGAGCATGGCGTGTCAGATGTTTGGCCTTGAATGCAGGGTGTTCATGGTAAAGGTCAGCTATGAACAAAAACCATACCGAAGGATCATGATGATGACTTGGGGCGCCAATTGTATCCCCAGTCCGAGCGACAAGACCGAAGCAGGGAGAAAGATACTGGCCGAAGATCCTGAATGTCCTGGGAGCCTGGGGATAGCCATCAGTGAAGCGATCGAAGATACCGTAACTGATGAAAACGCGCGCTATTCTCTGGGCAGCGTTTTAAATCATGTCCTGTTGCACCAGACTATAAATGGTTTGGAGGCCCAGAAACAGCTCGAAAAGATCGGCGTGTATCCTGATATTGTCGTCGGTTGCACGGGTGGGGGGAGCAACTTTGCCGGGCTATGTCTTCCGTTTGTGCGGGACAAGATCAATGGCAAGGATATCTCCATTGTGGCGGCTGAGCCCACCTCATGCCCTAGCCTGACGCGGGGCTCCTTTGCTTACGATTTTGGTGATACGATTATGACAACTCCTTTGTTGCCCATGTACACCCTGGGTCATGAGTTTGTGCCCGCGCCTATCCACGCAGGTGGTCTCAGGTATCACGGTATGGCGCCTATTATGAGTCATCTGGTCAAGGAAGATATCATTGAAGCAAGGGCGTATGATCAGATCGAGACTTTTGATGCAGGTGTGAGATGGGCGCGAACCGAAGGGTTCATCTCAGCGCCGGAAACCAACCATGCTATCGCGGCTGTTGTGCAAGAGGCCAATCGTGCAAAGGAAGAAGGAAAAGAAAAGGTGATCCTCTTCAACTGGAGTGGTCATGGACTGGTGGATCTTGCGGCGTATGATGCATTCCTTTCCGGGAAGCTCACCAAATATGATCTTCCGGATGATGAGATCCAAAAATCGCTCAAGTCGATAGAAGGCTTGCCAAAGCCATAGTTACGATCTCAGAATTTCTATGACTTGACGCAATCATATGTTTTCCAGCGCCAATGAATTTATGAGATTGACATGGAGTGTTGGAGTACTGGAGTGGTGGACAATAAGAGAGGAGAAAACTCTTTCCTTATTCCTCTGGGTCCATCACTCCAGCGCTCCATTTCTCCAATACTCCAATTTGTTCAAAGCTGCTAAGTTCTGGACATGGCGGTCCAGATGACCAACTACAATAACATGACACGAAATGTATGACCATTTAGATATCAGATGTCCCAGGCTGGGAGGGGAGGTTACCTTTGCCTACTGTCAAAGAGAGGGAGGCGATCTTCCCTGCCCGCGTATCCTCGCCTGCTGGCAACCTTATTTTCCCGTTGAGACCTATCTTAGAAAGAAACTCACCCAGACAGAGTGGGATCGCTGTTTCAATCGACAGCCCAAGGACAAAGTGACGACCTTGATTGAACTGATAGAGGCTGCAAAAAAGCGAAAAAGTCTTCAAGACTGATCTCCGTCGTCCTTCCTTTTGCCACACATCTTGCCCTTCTAATAGAATTAAGATATTATAGAGGCTGAAGGCTCAATCCGCCTGTGACGGACTTGTCCTGCTTTGAGCTTTCAGCTCACTCGTAACCCGCAGACCGGTAACTCTTGACATGAAGCCTATTGTTGCCATTGTAGGACGCCCCAATGTTGGCAAGTCCTCGCTTTTTAACCGGATGACCCGCTCCCGCAAGGCCCTTGTGGATAATCTTCCCGGCGTCACTCGAGACCGGATTTATGAAGATGCCGAGTGGGATGAGACTTCCTTTACGGTGGTGGACACCGGGGGGTTTTCTGATTTTGAGTCGGAAGAGCTTGGGCCTTTGGTCAGATATCAGGTGATCCAGGCCATGGAGGAAGCCGACGTCATTGTCATGCTTTTTGATGGAAGGGGAGGGGTAACTCCAGTAGATATAGACTTGGTCCACAGGCTGCGCCAGTCGAGTAAACCTGTTTTTTACAGTGTAAACAAGATCGACGGGCCAAAACACGAATCAGCCCTGGCCGACTTTTTTGTCCTGGGGGTGGATCCCCTCTATCCCCTTTCTGCTGAACATGGATACGGCATGCACGATTTCATGGATGCCTTGACTGCTGTTTTGCCTCGGAGTGCTCCTGAAGCCGCCGATGATCGGGTCAGACTGGCGGTCATAGGGCGCCCAAACGTAGGAAAATCCTCCTTGATCAATCGCCTCCTCGGAGATGAGCGCCTGGTGGTGAGTGAGATACCGGGCACCACCAGAGATGCCATTGACACGGTTTGCACCGTGAACCAGAAGGAGTATGTATTGATTGACATGGCCGGAATCCGGAGAAAAAAACGTGTAAGAGACAAGCTAGAGAAATTTTCTATTATGAAGGCCCTCAGGAGCCTTAGTCGTTGCGATATTGCATTGGTTATGATGGATGCGTCTGAAGGGGTGACAGACCAGGATGCCAATATTGCTGGTTACGCGCTTGAACGGGGTCGGGCCTGTATCATTCTCTTGAACAAATGGGATTTGGTTGAAAAGGATTCCAAGACTACAGAGCAATACGTGAATAGAGTTAGAGACCGATTAAAGTTCCTACGGTTTGCTCCCGTGTTGACTGTTTCGGCCCTCACGGGGCAGCGGGTGTTCAAGATCTTCGACTGGGTAGAGACCGTATACGAGCAGTATACTACACGTACCAGCACAGGACAGCTGAACAGGGTACTTGAAGGTATTATTAACCAACACCAACCCCCTTCCTTTCGTGGGAAATCCGTTAAGTTATATTATGCAACACAGGTATCTATAGCACCACCCACATTTGTTTGCTTTGTTAATTATCCAGAGGGTGTTCATTACACATATAAACGGTACATCATCAACCGGCTTCAAGAAGAGCTGGGGCTGTACATGAGTCCTATCCGGCTTATTTTTCGAAAACGGGAGAAGAAGAAATAAATAAATCCGAATTTGCGGCTCACGCCTTGACCGGCTCGCTCCCCGCAAGCCCCGTCCTTCAGCGCGGGGTCAAGGGGATGCACACAATCTAAAAATGATAAACTTCCTTACGGTCGAAGATTCCCTGCAGCTTGCTGCAGGGTTCTTCAATTAATTCACTTTGTCAGATTATGGGCTAAAGGCAATGGATCTGTTTGAACAATCTGAAAAGGAAATAGAAGGGGCTAGCCGCCCTTTGGCAGACAGAATGAGGCCGGAGACGCTTGAGGCCTTTGTGGGTCAGACCCATATCCTTGGTGAGGGGAGTCTGCTGCGTCGGGCTATAGAGGAGGACAGGCTCTTTTCCGTGATTTTCTGGGGGCCGCCTGGATCCGGCAAGACCACCCTGGCCCGTATCATGGCAAGTGATACAAGCTCTCACTTTGAGAGCTTTTCGGCCGTGCTTTCCGGGGTAAAACAGATCAGGGGAGTCGTTGACGAGGCTGAGGCGCAACGGCGCTACCATCAAAAAAAGACAATCCTGTTTGTGGATGAGATTCACCGATTTAACAAGGCCCAGCAGGATGCCTTTTTGCCACACGTGGAGAGCGGCCTGATCACGCTGATTGGGGCAACGACTGAGAATCCTTCTTTTGAAGTGATTTCCCCGCTCCTTTCAAGGTCCAGAGTAATGGTACTGGAGCCGTTTTCTGATGAGGAATTGGCGATCATCTTAAGGTGCGCTGTAAGCGACAAGGAAAAGGGGCTGGGGGAACTCTCATTGCAGGTTGAGCCGGATGGCTTGGAGCACATTATCTGGTCGGCGAACGGGGATGCTCGCACGGCGCTGAACAATTTGGAGGCTGCCGCATTTCTTGTGCGGGAAAAGAAGGTGAAAGAGAGAAAGATAACTCGTGCTGTGGCCGAAGCTGCCCTCCAGATGAAAGCCCTCCAGTACGACAAGCATGGTGAAGAACACTATAATCTCATTTCAGCCTTTCACAAGAGCCTGCGGGGTAGTGATCCTGATGCTGCCCTCTATTGGCTTGGTCGCATGCTCGTTGCCGGCGAAGATCCACTCTATATTGCCCGGCGTATGGTAAGGTTTGCCTCTGAAGACGTTGGGAATGCTGATCCCAGGGCGCTCTCTGTGGCTGTTTCTGCCATGCATGCCTTTCAATTTGTTGGCCTTCCAGAAGGAGATCTGGCCCTGGCACAGGCGGCTATCTATCTTGCCACGGCACCGAAAAGCAATGCCCTTTATGCAGGGTTCGGCAGGGTAAAAGAAACGATTAGCCAAACCGGTACCCTTGCCGTTCCACTTCACATTCGAAATGCCCCAACAAGGTTGATGAAAGATCTTGGCTACGGTAAGGATTACAAATATGCCCACGACTTTGCAGATGCCTATATACCACAGGAATATTTGCCTGAAAAGCTCAGGGGTCAAGCTTACTATAAGCCTACGGAAAGGGGTTATGAGAAGATCATCAAGGAACGGCTCATCAAATGGCGCAAACTCAAGGCATCTATACTGAGGGCCAGCAAGAAAAAAAGAAAAGGGCCATGACTTTTCCCTTAAATAGTTAGTCAAGTTTCGCACCCTTTTCTATCATTTGAATTCACAACTAAAGTTGAGGCGATTTGTTAAGGATAGTTCAAGGTAATGCTCTTTGGGCTTTGTAGTGGTTGAAACTATTCGGGGTAAGGAGATCCGCTTCACTTCGGCCTCCAATGCCTTTAAAGGGTATGCGGTCGGCGCCGGTGGAAATGGCTGTAGGCCTGTTCACCGGATTTCCTCACCCCTTGAAGTGTCACAGAATACTCTATTACTCCAATTGGTGAGCGAACCGAACTAAGTCCCAGGGATAGCGGAGGTTGAGCAAATGGCAGATTATCTGAAGCATCTATATGAAGGAATGTCTGATAGTATCCTTTCTAAATGGGTGGCTATTTATCCTGTTCTTGTCAAGGCAGGCTTGGTCCTGTTGGGCGCCGTTCTTATCTGGGTTATTTTTAGATGGTCAATGAAGCGAGTCCGGAAGAGGACCCAGAAGTACGAATTTGTGCGTGCTCACGACCAGATATTTAACCTGATTCAGAGGGCTGTTTTATATGCCTTGGTCTTTTTCTGCGGCATTTATCTGCTAAACCTCTTCAGGGTTCCGATCCTAGAAAAGATTTTCTATGCGGCCCTGATTATCCTTCTGGCCATCCCCATTAAGGACTTCACTTTGATTGTGTTGACCTACCTTGAGGCCAATTTCGTCAGAAAGAGCAAGACCAAGATAGACGACATTGTCTTCGATCTTCTAAACAAATTTTCCGGCATTATCATCTTTGCTATTGCCATTTTGTTTGCCCTCGATGTGTTAGGGATCAACGTGATGCCTCTTGTGGCCGGGGCCGGCGTTATAGGCATTGCCGTGGGCTTTGCGGCCAAGGATACTCTGTCGAATCTCATAGCAGGAATTTTACTGATTATTGATCGGCCTTTTGAAATCGGTGACAGGATCGAGGTGTGGTCCTCACCACAAGGTTCGGCTACCTGGGGCGATGTAATAGATGTTGGTCTCAGGGCTACGAAGATCCGAACCACAGATAACCTTGTGATCATCATCCCTAACAACGAGATCATGAT
>JAUWXJ010000138.1 GCA_030616425.1 Desulfobacterales bacterium
ACAAAGGGCATATTTTTCAAGGCCCTGGGCTCGGACTTGGCAAAGGCCATCAGTTCCATTCCGAAACTCATACGGTCGCCTTTGGCGGCCTTGTAAAGAGAATCAGGAATTTCAGGAATCAGCCCCAGGCGGTCAGCCAGAAGAACCATAAACTGGCTGACCTCAAGCGGCTCGCCCTCCGGTTTAACGATGGGCCGACGCATTTGAAAGAAGATCTCAGGATACGACCAGGGGAAGAAGGTGCCGTCCCATGATTCATATCCCGAGCGCGCGGGCAGCACATAGTGAGACAGCACTGCCGTTTCTGTCATGGCCAGCTCTGCTGTGACCAGCAGGTCCAGTTTTTTGAAGGCCTCTTCGTAAGAAGTGGTGTCCGCATAAGAGCGAAGTGGGTTGGACTGGCCGCAGATGACTGCCCTTAGTCGCTCCGGATGATCGCTCATGATTTCTTCAGGCATGACATTGGGCGGAAAGACGCCTATGATGGCCGGAAAGTCCGTGGTCACTGTACGCCAGGTTCGAGGGTCGCGTTCGTCGGAATGGGATCCGAGTGGGATAAGAGAACCGGGTATCACATTACCCCCGGATACGCAGATGCGGCCACATATCGCCAGAAGAATCATCTCAAGGTAGGTGGTGACCGTGCTGTGACGGTTCATGAGGACACCCAGGTCATAGTGCATGGACCATTTTCGCGTGGCGCATAGGCGGCAGAGCTTACGCACCTCTTCGTAATCCAGGTGGCAGACTTCCACGGCACTGCGGGCATTGAAGTCGGCAAACCATGGCGCGATCTGATCAAAGCCGCTGACGTGATGAGCGATGTAGTCCTTATCGTGCCATCCCTCTTGCAGGATAATGGCGATCATGGCCCGTGTTAAGAGCGCGTCTGTCCCCGGGCGGATGGGCAGGTGGATATCCGCGATCCGGGCAGTCTCAGAACGCCGTGGCTCGATGACCACCAGCAGCTTATCCGGGTCTTTGGCAAACTTATTAAGAAATCTCCGAGCCTGGGGCATCTGGTGGCTCATCATGCCGTTCCACCCCACAGCAACAAGCATTTCCGTTCGCTCATGATCGGTCCCGGTGATCAGGTTCTGACGACCCAAGGCCCTGCCCCAAACCCAGTAAGAACCGGTAAGTTCCTGCCCAAGGGCAGTGTAATGGTAGTGGGAGCCAAGTCCGCGGATCAGGCGAACACCGAATGCGGCTTCAAAGTGACAGCCCTGGCCTCCTCCTCCCATGTAGGCAACTGATTTTGGACCATGCTGGTCCACGATGGACAGGAGCTTGTCGCCGATTTCATCAATGGCCTGATCCCATGAGATTTTTTCAAAATTGTTACCCACCTTTTTTAAAGGGTGGGTCAGACGCTGATTATGGTGCTGATGGTGAACAACGTTAAGACCTTTGCGGCAAACATAGCCTTTACTGCGCGGGTTGTCTTTGTCCGGCCGCACCTTTACCATCCGATTGTCTTCGACCAGGACCTCAAGACCGCAGTTCTGTGCGCACAGCACACAGCCAGTTTTATGCCATTCTCCCATTTCTCCTCCTCCTCTTTTTTAAAAACCCTTTCTCTTTCATTTGTTTGGAGCCTGCGCTGCCTTGTGGTCATCAAACCACTGCTTCATCCATTCGCCTGCATCCTTCGGCGGGTGTTCAATAGCCTCGCGGCGTTCGAGCTTTAGTGACTTAGTAGGGCATTTGTACGCACAAACGCCACAACCGATACAAACGTTGATATTTGCTACCGATACTTTCCCTTTTTTGTTTTTAAGCTCCTTATTGCCCACTACCGTAATTCTGTCCTTAGTCTCTGGGTCATCTTCGAGGTCTAGCGCCTCCATGGGGCATCGCTTTACACAAAGGCCGCAGCCAATGCAGGTCTCATTATTAGTGCTTACCTGGTAGTTGGATCTATTCATGCCTTCGGCATGTTTCAGTTTGTGAAACGCCTCTAAGGTTACACAACAGCATGGATCACAATTACAGATGGTATCCGGGCCTTCCTGCATGTTCGACACTCCGTGGACCAGCCCGGCTTCGGCACACTGGCGAAGAATCTCTTCGGTTTCCTGGCGCGTGATTTCGCGGCCCAAAGCGTTTTCGACTATATAGTGGCCTAGGCGGCCAAAATGGAGGCAGACTTCAGTCGGATATTTGCAGTCGGGAGAGTTCGGGTCAATGTTCTTTCGATGCTTGCAGGGACAAATGGAGACAGTAAAATAGTTGTGCTGATCCAGTACCTTGACTACTTCTTCATAGGGTAAAATTTGGCGGGTGTCCTCTATCGTCTTTTGAATTGGGAGCACCCGAAGGACCTTTGTATGAGTGTCTCTCCACTTATCCCAGCCACCGTGATAATAGTATTCATTCACCAATGGCGCCATTGCCTTACTCCGCTCGTCGGTTTGCCCGGGCCAGAAGACGCTACGATAATTAACGAAAAAAGAGTCATTGAGGCTATAGCGGACAGTGTCGCCTCTGACTGTGCGGAAAACGAGACCCTTCTTAGCCATCGCATCTAGCTGTTCCCTCAACTCGGACGGGTCCATGTCCTTCATCTCAGCCAGTTCCTCTAGATTCCTTCCCGAAAATGGCATACCGGTCAATAGGGATGCCTCTTCAGGGGTATAGGCACACTTGATCAAGGGTGCCAGTTCATCTGCCTCCGGAAGGCCATACCACGTTTGCTTCAGCCAATCTCTCAGACGATCATAGATTTCTCCTTCAGGCATGATCATTTCTCCTTTTGAAAGGTTATCGGTTTTGCAGAATCCGGTGTACCCTATCGTTGACTTTTACTGACCTCATGCCTCTATCATCAGGAACTCGGGATCGCTTTTCTCTAATTCCGAGGCAATCCGTTCTTTGTGAAAATCGGACCCGCCGCAATTGTTTTCCAGATCCTTAGGCCGCAAAAGGTAAAGGCTGATGTCCATTTCCGCGGTCCAGCCGATGGCGCCGTGAATCACCTCGGCATCAAAGCATACGCGATGGTAGACCATATTCGCCTCATCGAAAGCGTCGTGATTGATCACTCTAATACGGTGACATACATCATTCCCGCAGATCTCGACGAATTCCTCCTCCGTGTTGCAACGGTGGGCCCCCACCGCAATGATGACGGTAATCTTGTCATCCGGCACGCCAAGCTGGTTGAGAGTGTTAAAGGACTTGCTCCTCAGGGATCTCAAAGGAGACCGAGCCCTTGCCATAGGGTAGCGTGAATTCTTTCATGCCCATGCCTCTTCTCCTTCCCATTCCTCTTCAATACGTGCTTGAGACGCCATGTCTGCCGTCCGCATGAGTGCATGACGGAGCCACTCTCTTCTTAGAGGCCGCCCAACGTGGCAAGCTGTGCTGAGGCATCGTAATTGTATTGCTCCGCCGAGGCCAAGACGAGGTTTTCGGGCAATCCTACCGGAGGTTCGCCTTTAATCGATTTGACCAACTCAAATGCCTTTTCAACGGTTTCTTCGTCTCCTGCCAGAGAAAGGTGAACAGCGCCTTCAGATCCTGCTACGCCTCCGGAGCCGACATGGCAGGCCTTGACACCGGTTAGAATGGCAAATGCTTCAATCTCGGTAATCACCGTGGCCAGAGGGACGGGGATCAGTTTGACAGGGATCCCGGTGCTATAGGTGAAATGGAAAATACCCGTTTGTTTGGCCGCGTCCAAAACGCAAGGAACCAATTTTTCAAGGCTGACAGGAATGATCAGATGACTCCCTCTCGGTGTAACGATGGGCCAGACCATTCCAATGGTGCCACCCTTCATCCCGGCCGCATAGATCCCGGGGGTCCCCTGGGGGTCTATAGCGTTGGCTCCCTTGATCACGACATCCTCGGGACCAAACTCTAAAATCTCAACATTTGAGTCCGCATCTTCCACGACCTTCCCTTTTCTGATGACGTGCCATGTGCTCGGTGGAGGGCCCACGTGAGCGTTGAGAATGCCGCCTGCGACAAGCCCAACTGTCTGAGCGGCCTTTGACTCGATCGTAATATCGAAAAGTTCCTCAGTTACAAAGGCATTGGTGATGCCTCTGGCGATGATTATGGTGCCGTTTTCCCATGCATTCTTAACGGCTGAACACGTCACGACTGCTTTGGCAAGAAGCCGTCTTGATTCAGCCGGATTCAATATCACAAGGGCTGAAATTTGTTTCAGATTTGTTTTTGGTTCCGGAATGTCAATTTCGTAGAACATATGCACCTCCTGGATAAGTTAAGATTATGAATGAAGGCCGCCTTGAGTCTTAGGGCCCTCATTCGCTTCAGACTGTATCCTGCTATGGCAGAAAATCTTCACGAACCGGGGAAAAGACTTCAATCACAACAGAATCTTCCACCGTTTCCCCTGAGTGAGGCACATCACCATGAATACACCAGCTATCCCCAGGTTCGGCAGGGTTTCGCTCTCCATCGATGATGAGCACGATACGGCCCGAGACTAAATAGCCGATCTGTTCGTGTGGATGGCTGTGTTCCGGCCGGATTGCCCCTTTCTTCAATCTAAACTCTGCCATAAGGGTTTTTTCACCATAGGTCAGTGTCTTCAGTTTGACTCCCTCCACAGGCGCCTTGTATCCCAAATCGTCTTTTTTGTAGAACATATTTCCTCCTTCTCAGATTAACCTCTTTCACCCGTTGGGTGAAACATAACATTTGTACTTATCAACGTATTTTCCTTTTGTTAACAGCCAATTAGGCCGTTTCAGCCGGAAACCGTGAACGGTGAACCGCTCAACCCAGGTTCAATTAACTTCTGTGACGGCCTTCCGGACTGTCCTGTTCCCTTGATCGTCGAGCTTGACCACCACCTCCCGTCCATCTTCGTCCAATTCGACCACACCCGAATCAAACAGGAGATTCATCCATTTTTTGCGCGTCTCCAACGGGCCGCTACAAACTGTCATACAATTATTGCAGGTGACCTTAACGTTTTCTCTTGGCCGGTCCAGGACGCCACGCTTCCCGAAGGCAAGGTTGCGATTGGTTGCGACATTGGCCGGGTCGTTTCGTAATTGGACAAGAATCTCCGGGAGCTTTTCATCTTCATCCGGCAGAATGATCCGGCCGGTGGACCAGGAACTCCACTTTCCGTTCTTAGAAATCCCGGTATATCCACCGCAGCCTATGACGCAGCGGAGATCAGCATGTTTTTTGTTGTAGGAGTATTTTCGCCCGCCAATGGTCACGTTTACCTCTTCTTTCATATCCTTATTCACGAACTCCACCGGACAAACCTGGGCGCAGATGAGGCATTTATCGCACACGGTTTCTTCCATCGGACTGTCAGGCTCGAGCATGGCATCCGTTAAAACACCGCCCAACATCACATTGGACCAGTATCCCGGCACCATCACATTCCCGCTCCAGCCAAAGGTGCCCACACCCGCACCCACAGCCATGTATCTCAAGGACACGGGCGGCTTTACATCGTGATCCGGGATCTCCTTTCCAAACGTATGATCAGGACGGTAAAGCCCGTTGGGAATGATGGCGTGAGCCTTGAACCCGGCCTCTTTCAAGCGATTGGCGATGACGTCCGCGATACGATATGCCTCGTGGTAGATATGGTGCATGTTGTCTCTCATGACCATCCGGGTCACCTTGCCCAGGTAATCCGCGATCCAGTCGGTGCCGGTGGTCACCGCGAATGAAACCACGGCATTGGCCCACGGTTCTAGATACCGCATATCCGCGGATGGCGGCGCTTCTGAAAAAGTCTCCCTGCAGGCGATTCCGGCCTTGATGCCCCCTTCCCGGAGTGCCAATTCTTTCAGTTCGGTTTCCAGCATAAAATTTGACCCCTTTATGTGTTTCCTGCACCCTATCGAAGAGCCTAACCCCTACCTGAGCATCTGACTCGGAAGCCAAGTGATCAGAGCGGGGAATAACATGCACAACGCCAGGCCGGCCACCTGCAGCAGCAGGAAAGGTATGGCTCCGCGGTACATAAAGTAAAAGTAGCGGATGGCAGGAAATTGCTTTTTTGAACCAGAGGAGCATTAACGCAGAAAGTAGGAAGATGTCAACTTTTTTTCTATTTTTGATCCGCGATCGGTCTTTACCGGTTAAGAGAGTAATTTTGGAAGCCGACC
>JAUWXJ010000194.1 GCA_030616425.1 Desulfobacterales bacterium
CACTCCAGTATTCCCTGGCCCAGACCTGGCTTGCAAGGGCTGGATTTTATGACTTCGGCTCCCCAAGTATTGCAACGACAGCATTGTATTCCAGACAAGTCGCGCCATGGCAGGCCAACATTCCAATTGTGAGCGAAGCGAACTAAATCCTTTGTCAGCCCGTGGAATGTTTTGGAGGAGGTGACCAAGGATTTCCATCCCCCAAAGGGGGTTGAGTGTCAAGGATGAATCACCCAAATGGTCAGCTTTTTGTTTGACAAAAAGGTCTTTTATATGTAGAGGTTTGTGCACAGATGAGCATAGATTGCGCAAATGAGCCATTTGACAGTTACTTCCACAGGGAGGGAATTCAATGAAGATAGTCATACTATCAGAACCTATAGACGATGCCGGGATGAGGGTGCTGGAGGGAAGGGTTCAAGTTATCGTCAGTCCGGATCCTTCGGAGCAGTCCGTGGGGCGGCTGATTCAAGATGCAGATGCCCTTATTGTCCGCACGGCCACTCAGGTCACACGAAACATGATCGAGGGAGCAGGCCATCTCAAGGTGATTTCCCGCACAGGCGGTGGTTTAGACAACGTGGACATCAAAGCGGCCACGGATTGCAATGTGGTTGTCTGTGGCGTTAAGGGACCCCAGGATCGTTTTGTTGCCGAACACACCATCGCACTAATAACAGGATTGGCCAAACAACTTCGTTACCTGGACGGAGAGACACGAAGGGGGAACTTCAAGTCACGGTTTGAATACCGTCCTGTGGGTCTTGCCGGCAAGAGGGCTGGGTTGATCGGTTTGGGGAGAATAGGTCGTATCGTGGCCGAGATGTGCGTCCATGGTTTAGGTATGGAAGTTTGGGCCTATGACCCATATATTGACCCCGAAGCATTGGAGGGAACGGATATCATTCTTAGTGAAGACATGGAAGCCGTAATCAAGACGGCTGATTTTTTATCCCTTCATGTTCCACTTACAGAGGAGACGCTAGGGCTCATAGGGGAAGATCAATTTGGTTTGATGAAGCCCACGGCCTTTATCATCAATACTTCTCGCGGGGAGATCATTCAGGAAGCGGCTCTGGTAGATGCGCTGAAGAATAGGGTGATTGCGGGGGCGGGCGTGGATGTCTTTGAAAAGGAACCTCCCGATGCTCGGAATCCTCTATTTGAGATAGAAAACGTAATTGTGAGCCCGCACAGTGCTGCCCTGACAAAGGATACAGTAGCCAAGCTTGCCGAGGGAGCGGCCCAAAATGCCATCGATGTCCTTGAAAACCATAAGCCCTCTTACAGCGCTAACTGGGAGGAGGTTAAGGCAAAAATAGGCCAAAGGTGAGATTAATCACAATTAGCATAACATCTTTCCCTGTGATAGATAATTAGACCCCAATTGAGCGAAAACGCTCAATTGGGCGTTAATCGTTACATGTTATTCGTTATTTGAAGGGAAATCTTTATGATTTTGATAATACGGTTCCTGGTGAGATATGATTTTCCCAATAATTACCTGAAAACCTATTAACCACTAACGACCTAATTGAGCTTGACTCAATTAGGGTTAAATCTAAGGAGGTTTTTGAAATGACAAAAAAAACATTGACATATGCTATGGAAGAGATGGCATACCCTGATGTTCAGGAAATTCTCAAGACAACGGATGTGGTTCTTATTCCTATCGGGAGCCAGGAAAAACATGGTCCCCATATCCCCTTGGCAACCGACTCAATTGCGACCATCGAGACCACCCAAAGGGCGGCTGAGAAAGCCAAAGTACCCTATACGCCCATGATTCCCGTGGGGTACTCACCCCACCATATGGGTACAGTGAACGATGGTATCGGGACGCTGACTTTTACCGGTGAGACTCTCAGACGGATTGTATACGAAATTGGGAGAAGCTTGATTTTTCACGGATTCAACAAGCTGATCTACACAAGTCAGCATGCATCCAATACCAAGGTGGTTGACGAGGCCCTTCGTCGTCTGCGATATGAGACGGGATGCTTCTGCGCCTGGTATATGACGCCCACGGAGCGTAGGACGCAGGTTATCAGGGACCTTTTGGAGGAAAAGATTGCATGGCATTCAGGGGAGATGGAGACAGCGCAGTGCCTGGCCCATGACGAATCCATATGCCATATGGAAAGGGCAAAAAAGCATACGGCCCATGCGCCAGAATGGCTGGGACCAGAGTTTGCGAAGACCGACGGGGTGCCTACTGTGATTTTTCAGGGAACGGAGAACATTTTTATCCCCATGGAACATCATGAATATGTGGAGGAGGCCACCATTGGCGATCCGTTCCTGGCCACCAAGGAGAAGGGTGAGAAGATCTTCGAAAGAGCATCAGACAACCTAGCCGCTTTTGTGGAAGAGGTGAAGAAGATCAAGGTGGAGATCAAGGATCGAAATTATGACTTCAGGTCGTATTAGGCATACAAAGGCTCTGGGCTGGGATGGATCAAAGCCTTAGTCCAGGAGCCATAAATTGAGGGGTAAGTGATATGAGACTCAAGGATAAGGTCGTTATCATTACTGGTGCGTCAGGAGGATTGGGAAGAAACTTCTGCAAGGCCTTTCTGAATGAGGGTGCAAAGGTTTGCGTCACTGATATAACAAAGGAACTTGTGGACAACACAGTCGCAGAATTGGATTCTCCTGATTCGGTTATGGGCGGGGTGGTGGATGTATGTCAACGGCATACCATTGAGGCCACGGTGTCAGAGGTTGTGGAAAAATTCGGTCGTTTGAACATCCTGGTTAATTGTGCTGGTGGAGCCCTTTATACCCCACATAAGTGTGAAGAGATTGATGAGGCCTCCTGGGATAAGGTGGTTGATGTTAACTTAAAAGGCACCTTTCTTTGCTGCCAGATCGTTGTAGAACAGTTTAGAAGACAGGGCGGAGGGGGTAAAATTGTAAACATATCTGCCTTGGCGGGCCGATGGGTGGGCTCATTGGCCGGTTGCCATTACACGGCTGCAAAGGCGGGGGTGATTGGTCTTACAAGACATCTCGCCTATGAACTGGGGCCTGAAGGCATCTTTGTGAATTCGGTTGCACCCACAATTACTTTGGCCAGCCAGCGCACCAAAGATCTGTGGAATTCCAGATCAGAGGAGTATAGACAAGAGGTTCTTTCAAAGATCCCCTTGAGACGATTGAGTACCCCGGAGGAAGTGGCTGCCGGAGTGATCTTTCTTTGTACCGATGAAGCAAGCTACATGACTGGCGTCACCTTAGATGTTAATGGAGGGAGATTTTTCAGTTAGCATATGATCTTTGTGTTTTCGTACATTGATAACTAAATACGATTGGCCCGATTGAGCGTATCTAAACTAAACAGAGGTTAGATAAAACCTGGGTTGAGCGGTTCACCGTTCACCGTTCCCGGTTGAAACGGCCTAATTGGCTGTTAACAAAAGGAAAATACGTTGATAAGTACAAATCTTATGTTTCACCCAACGGGTGAAAGAGGTTAATCTGAGTCATGCATCAGGCAGCATCAATAAAGCTGAGAATATCAGCACACTATAACCTTTGAACCTTGAACCCTGAACCTGGAACCGCTCACTTTAGGTAAAAGTGATTTTTCAAAATAATATGAAGAGAGCACTGAAAGAAGGAAAAGTCGTTTTTGGACCAATGGTTTCCGAAATCAGGACCCCGGGTATTGCAGTTTTATTTGCTCAGGCAGGCTTTGACTTCTTCTTTATCGATATGGAACATTCCTGCTTCACCACTGAGACAGTTAGCGATATGATAGTCGCAGCACGGGCTGCCAGCATCCCAACAATTGTAAGGCCACCAAGCCGAACATCGCAGGAGCATCTTTCAAGACCGCTTGATTCTGGGGCTGCAGGCCTTTTAGTACCACAGGTTCAGACCCGAGAAGACGTGGAAGATATTGTTAAATGGTGTCGATAC
>JAUWXJ010000048.1 GCA_030616425.1 Desulfobacterales bacterium
AGCTCTTTTATCTCGTCCCTGAGTTGTGCAGCCCTTTCAAATGCGAGCTCCTTGACCGCCTTTTTCATCTCAGACTCAAGTTCTTGAATGACTTTTTCCAGTTCATCGAGAGACTCATACTCGGTTGCGGGCTCTGAGACCGTGGGGATTGTCACGTAGTCTGCCTCATAGACCGAGGTGAATATGCTCGTAATCTCTTTTTGTATGCTTTCAGGGGTGATACCGTGCTCTTTGTTGTATGCCCCCTGGAGTCTTCGCCGCCGATTCGTCTCATCAATGGCCCTGTGCATGGACCGTGTCACGCGATCTGCGTAAAAGATCACGGTGCCAAAGACATTCCTGGCCGTCCGACCACAGGTCTGAATCAGGGAACGTTCTGATCGAAGAAATCCCTCTTTGTCGGCATCAAGGATGGCAACCAGGCTCACCTCGGGAAGATCCAGACCCTCCCTGAGCAGGTTGATCCCTATCAGCACGTCAAATACCCCTAGACGCAGATCGCGTATGATCTCCACCCGTTCCATGGTAGTAATCTCAGAATGAAGATAGCGGACCCTCACACCTATATCCCTGTAATAATCGGTCAGATCCTCTGACATCCGTTTGGTCAGGGTCGTCACAAGGACCCTTTCTTTGCGCTCTTCGCGGAGTCTTATCTCCTCAAGGAGGTCATCCACCTGGTCTTCAGCAGACCTCACCGTTACCCTGGGATCCACGAGCCCTGTGGGTCGGATGATCTGCTCCACAACCCGCCCTTCGGCTATCTCAATCTCATAATCGCCTGGTGTGGCCGACACATAGATCACCTGGGGTATCTTGTTGGAAAACTCTTCAAACGCGAGGGGCCTGTTGTCCAAGGCCGACGGGAGCCTGAATCCGTGCTCGACCAAGGTCTCCTTTCGGGATCTATCCCCGTGGTACATGCCACGCAACTGGGGAATTGCAATATGGCTTTCATCGATAAAGAGAAGAAAATCCTCAGGGAAATAATCGAGCAAGGTCGGGGGCGGCTCACCCGGCTTTCTGCCGGTCAGATGACGCGAATAGTTTTCAATCCCGTGGCAGTACCCCAGCTCCCGCATCATCTCCAGATCAAAATCGGTGCGCTCCTCAATCCGCTGGGCCTCGATCCATCTCTTGGCAATCCTGAAGTGATCGATGCGTCCTTTTAGCTCTTCTTTTATAGACTTGACGGCATTATTCAAGGTAACCTTTGACGTTACATAATGGCTGGCCGGGTAGATCATCACCCGCTCAAGGGGCCTTACCACCCTACCGAGCAAAGGATCGACTTCAAAGATGCTCTCGATGGTGTCACCAAAAAACTCCACCCGGACAGCCCTTTCGTCCTCATAGGCCGGGAAAATCTCCACCCGGTCTCCCCTGACCCTGAAGGTATCGCGGTGGAAATCATAGTCGTTGCGGGTATACTGCATGGCCACCAGACGCCTCAACATAGCGTCCCGCACAAGGGGGGTGTCTGGCTTGAACTCAAGACACATCTCCAGGTAATCCTCAGGGGCACCCAGACCAAAGATGCACGACACGCTCGCCACCACAATCACGTCGCGCCGGGCCATCACGGACCGGGTGGCCGAATGGCGGAGCCTGTCGATCATTTCATTGATCGAGGCATCTTTCTGGATGTAGGTATCGGTGACCGGCAGGTAGGCCTCGGGCTGGTAATAGTCATAGTAGCTGACAAAATACTCGACCGCGCTCTCGGGAAAGAAGGTTTTGAATTCCTCGTAGAGTTGGGCAGCTAATGTCTTGTTTGGGGCAATTACTAGGGTGGGCTTGTTGGACTGGGCGATCACGTGGGCCATTGTGAAGGTCTTGCCCGAACCGGTCACCCCCAGGAGCACTTGATGGCGGAGGCCCTTACCGACCCCACGGCTTAACTCTTGAATGGCCCTTGGCTGGTCGCCTTTGGGCGCAAAGCCCGACGTCAGCTTAAAGACGGAAATTGGGTTTAT
This sequence comes from Desulfobacterales bacterium, assembly GCA_030616425.1. GTDB lineage: Bacteria > Desulfobacterota > Desulfobacteria > Desulfobacterales. The sequence goes on from JAUWXJ010000048.1 coordinate 1,977, forward strand.
TGAGTTTATTGGGTTTGTTGAGTTTGTTGAGTTCATTCTTCATTGGATTAACACAATAAACACAACAAACTACTTTATACAGACCTTCCTAACCTCTAACAGGTCAACATTGCCGGCAATGACCTTCTGAATACCGTCCTGCTTCAGGGTCGTCATCCCGTCCTTGATCGCTTGTAACCGAAGATCTTCCATCTTGGCATTTCCCTGGATCAGCTTCTTCTGCTCATCGGTTCCCATCAAGAGCTCATGAAGACCCATACGACCCTTGTATCCAGTATTGTGGCACTTATCGCAGCCCGCAGCCTTGCGCAGCTTAAAGTCCTTTGAATAGGAGATATTTAATTTTTTCTTGAAGTCTTCGGGACCGTATTCCCGAACCAACTCATCAAATTCCTCTTTGGAAGGGTTGTACTCCTTCTTGCAGCTTTTGCAAAGGGTACGAACCAGTCGCTGAGCAAGGATACCGAGTATTGCATCTGCAAAATTGAAAGGATCCATTCCCATATCCAGCAGCCGTGTAATGCTCTCAGGTGCGCTGTTTGTATGCAGAGTGGAAAAGACCAAGTGTCCTGTCAGCGAGGCCTCGATACCGATATGCGTGGTCTCTTTGTCGCGCATCTCACCCACCATGATCACATCCGGGTCCGCCCTCAGGAATGCCCGCATGGCCGCGGCAAAATCAAAACCTATCTTGTGCTTCACCTGGACCTGCCGCAGCCCCACCTGGGTGATCTCCACAGGGTCTTCGGCCGTCCATATCTTCACGTTAGGCTTATTGATATAACCGAGGGCGGAATGCAGGGTTGTGGTCTTTCCAGACCCGGTAGGTCCGCACACAAAGATAATCCCATAAGGTTTAGTGATAATGCTTACAAAGTTTTCAAAATTGCTTTTTGAAAATCCCATCTTATCAAGTGGTATGGGCTCGCCTGCGGCCAATATACGCATCACCACGTCTTCCAGGCCACCCTGGGTCGGCACGGTTGCTACACGCAACTCGATGTCTTTGCCACCGTACTTCTTGAACTTTATCTTGCCATCCTGGGGTTTGCGGCGCTCAGCAATGTCCAGATCGGACATAATCTTGATACGGGATACAAGTGCGTTGCGATAATGGTAGGGAACGGTCTGATAAAGCCCGCATGCGCCGTCGATTCTGAACCGAATCTCGGTATTTTTCTTTCCAGGGTAAGGTTCGACGTGAATATCCGAGGCATCCCTGGCGTAGGCATCCAGGATCATCTTGTTGACCAGTTGAACAATGGCGCTGTCCTCTTCGCTAACACCCTTTTCCGCCTCCTCAATCTCATCCTCATCTTCTTCCAACTGGCCAAGGATCTCGTCAATAGAACCCAGCTCCTTTTCGTCCTGGAAGAACAGCTTGAGATACTTCTGTATATCCTCTTTGAATGCAACATGGAACACAAGCCCTTTCCCGGCAAAAAGCGGCTTGATCATATCTATTTTTTGAAGATGATACGGGTTGTCAATCGCAATAATAATCTTTTCGTCATCTTTTCCAATAGGGACCCAGTTGTTCTTCTTCATGAACGGCACCTTCAGACCGCTCAAAATGTCACTCGGAATAGGAGTCTGCTCGCTATATTCAATAAAAGGTGCCTTATAATAGTTGCTCAGGGCCTTCCCAATATCCTTCTTTGCCATCTTAAAGTTCTTCATCAGGAGGGCCTCAACCTCCTGTCTGGCTTTGCGCGCCTCCTGGATCGCCTTGTCAAGTTCCTTTTGGGTTAAAAGCCCGTTTTCTACTAAATAATCAAATTTCCCTGGACGGGCCTTTGCCATCTTTTTCTGATTGAATAGCGCGATCCCGAGCGTCTTACATAGATCCCGAACCGCTACCTCGTCTCGCTCGGTAAAGGCCGTGCCGTCTTTGCAATTGATAAACTGAATGGCGCCCAGCAGATACTTTTGGAAGTTTACGGGTGCTACGAGGACCTGTCGCGTCCGGAACCCGCTCTTTTGATCCCAGCTCTTATCGAACTTCAGGTCTCTATCGATAGCAGCTAATTCTTTATCATCATAAACGTTCTTGATGTTGATCAACTTTCCCTTGTGCGCTGCATACCCTGAAAGACTGGTGGTGGAGATGGGAACACGTATCTCGCTGATCTCATCCCCTGATTTGACCCGCGACACCAGCTCTTTCTTAATTCCGTCCACTATGTAAACCGTGAGCCGCTCAGCCTCGAATAATTTGACAATATCATCCTTTAGATCAATCAAAATCTCATCCGTATTGTTCGCAGCATGGATACGGTTCATAATCTCCATGAGCTTATCGCGATAGCCCGCATCTTGGCCATTTGCGGCTTTGTTGGTAGCTGCCTTTTTTGACATCTCTACTACAGCCATGACAGATCAAATCTCCATTTTATCAATGGTGTTTTTCCAAATCTATGTACAAACTATCCGTCCGAATGGGGCTCCTTGTCCTTGGAAAAATGCGACTTATACAATTTTATCGCCCCGCCACCTATCAGCAAAACGGCAATAAAGTATCGAGCAAAGTTCAAGAAAGGGGAATCCGGTGACATGCGAAGGGCATACGGTTCCGTGACGCAAAGGACCACACCCATTGCAATCAAAAGGAGACCCCATATAACCTGGCCCAGTCGACGTCGATCAAAGGCCATAATTGTCTTTCTTAGGTTTGTTGGGTTAACTCAATAAACACAACAAACTCAATGAACTCAAGAAACCCGAGATATTATAGTCTACGATACCCTTACAATTTTGTAAAGAAAAAGGACCCATAATCTATTTAATTTTAAACCTCCTCGACCCTTAAGACAAGCTGATCCACCCCTACCACACGGACCTTGGCACCCGCCTCAATCGGTTCTGGCGCCTCAGCGTTCCAAAGCTCTCCATGAACAAAGACCTTGCCTTCAGGTCCAAGTCTTTCCTTGACGACCCCCACCTCTCCTATCAGACCCTTGTCTCCGGTCCTAGGTTTGGAAATCTGGGAACGAAACACCAGACTTGCCACAGCCACAAAAAAACCGGAAACCATGATAACTGTTGGAATCAGTACACGCCAGGAAAGGCGCAACCCGGGGGCACCCCCCTCGAACAGCATCAACGAGCCCAGAAAGAGCGAGATGACGCCACCTATGCTCAGAAGACCGTAGCTGGCCACCTTCATCTCGAGAATAAAGAGGATAAGGGCAACGGCAATCAGCAGGATCCCTGCATAGTTGACCGGCAGCGTCTGAAAGGCAAAGAAAGCCAAGATCAGGGAGATTGCCCCGATAACGCCCGGAAAGATAGCGCCTGGATGGGAAAGCTCAAAATACAATCCTGCCATGCCGATCATCATAAGAAGATAGGCAATATTGGGATCACTCAGGGTCTTCAGGATCTTGTCCCTGAAGCTCTCTGTGAGGACTACCCGCTTGACACCTTTGGTGCGTAACGTTCCTTTTTCCTTTAACTCTCGACCGTCGATCTTCTCAATGAGATCGTCCAAATCCTCGGCAATCAGGTCAATAACCTTGAGCTCCAAGGCCTCTTTCTCGGTCACAGAAACACTCTCGCGAATCGCCTTTTCAGCCCACTCGCTGTTGCGACCCCGCTTTTCTGCAATGCTCTTCGTATAGGCTACCATGTCATTGACAATTTTTTCGGCCATGGTCTTGTCCATCTCTTTTTGCCCGAGGTTCACCGGATGTGCTGCACCAATATTGGTACCAGGGGCCATGGCCGCGATGTCTGCCGCCAAGGTAATCATCACCCCTGCTGAGGCCGCCCGCGCCCCACTCGGCGACACGTACACCACCACAGGAATCTCCGAGGCCAGCACAGCCATAACAATGGAACGCATGGAAAGGGCCAGTCCACCAGGGGTGTCAAGCTGAATCACGACGCAGGCAGCCCCTTCTATGGAGGCCTTTTCCATACTTCTTATCATATACTCCGCCAGACCCGGATTGATTGTACCAGAGACTTCAACCACATAGACCTCTCCGCTGCCAGCTCTTGCCGCCAGCGGAAAAGCGCAAAAAACCAAGGCTGGAAGAAGTGCCGCGATGAGAATATTCCTAAGCCCTTTCATAGACCTCCTGAAGCTTTTGCAGGTCCTCCCAAGCCTCGCGCTTTTTACTCTCATTGCGTAAAAGATAGGCTGGATGATAGGTTGCAAGGAGCGGGATATCCTCATAAGTACGGAAACGGCCCCGCAGTTGCGAAATCGGAGTATCGGTTCCAAGGAGAGCTTGAGCGGCAAACGTCCCGAGAGTGCAAATCAAATTTGGCCTTATGGCCCTTATCTGACGACGGAGAAAAGGGATGCACGCAGCGATTTCATCCGGTTCAGGGTTGCGATTTTTGGGGGGACGGCACTTTATGATATTGCAGATATAGACCTCCTCCCGCAACAGGTTAATCGCCTTTAGCATCTTGGTCAGAAGCTGTCCGGCCTTACCTACAAAAGGCAATCCCTGGAGGTCTTCCTCGTAGCCTGGCCCTTCACCCACCAACACGAGCTTTGCCCGGGGATTCCCATCTCCAAAAACGATATGTTTCCGCCCCTTGTGGAGCTTGCATCTCCGGCAGGCACCAAGATCTTTCTGGATCGTGTCCAAGGTTTCTACCATGGTCTCTTTACACCATTCATCCAAGATCCTGAGAGAGGTCTCTGACAGGGCCACGCCCTCATACCCTAACCCCTTCATATATTGGAGATAGTTCTTGAGACCCTCCTTGATCTCAGGCAAGAGCTGGCGGGTGCTCTTATTGAAGGTTTGAATCGATTCTGTCATATATTTTCTTGTATTCGACTATAGAATTCTCTCGCCCGCTCTCCCTCGACCTGCTCGGGATCGCTCGAGATCCCAGAGTAATCAGAGAAAAGAACTTTGTCTGATTTTTTGACCCCGGTTAAATAGGCTTCGCATTTAACGGGGCAAGGACGAAAAATCAGACAAAACTCTCAGCCCTGTCGGGGCATCTCGGATGGCGTAAATACATCTTCTGCTGTAAAAGAAAATCGGAACACCCACGCGGAGCGTTGCAGTTTGAGTTGAATCCTCCTCTCAAGGATTCAACTCAAGAACTCTGTGTCTCCGTGGGCTCTGTGAGAGATAAAGAAACCCTGTCACCAGTAACGATCTTCTTGATCTCCAACACCCTATCCCATAAAATATCTGCAAGTTCGCCCTTGTCCATCAACGGCAGGGTCTCGGTGCGACCGTCTCTGTAGAAAAGGCTCACCTGGTTGGTGTCCGAACCAAACCCTGAGCCAGCCTCTCCGATGAGATTGGCAACAACAAGGTCTAGGTTCTTTGCAGTTAGCTTGGCGCAGGCATTCTCCTGGAGATCCTGAGTCTCAGCCGCAAAACCAACCAGGATTCGGCCCCTTTTGTTTTCTCCGAGTCTCTTCAAGATATCCGGGGTCTGTTCAAGGTGTAAAGCCTGTGTCATCTCTTCCTTCTTTATCTTATGCTCGGAAATGCTTGTCGGCCGCCAGTCCGAAACTGCAGCGGCCTTTACTATGATCGTAGTTTGTTCCATATGGTCCATCACCGCATTGAACATCTCTTCGGCTGTCTTGACCCGGATTATTCTAACACCGTCAGGGCCTGGAAGCACGGTGGGCCCACTGATCAGCACTACTTCTCCTCCCCGCCGCATAGCAACACGCGCAATGGCATGTCCCATCTTGCCCGAAGAAGGATTGCTTACAAATCTGACCGGATCGACCGGTTCCTGAGTTGATCCGGCAGTTACCAGGATCCGCTCTCCAGCCAGATCCTGTGGACACAATAGCGAACAAAGTTTCTCTGCTATCGCCTCGATATCCGGCAGCCGGCCTGGCCCTTCGTGACCGCAGGCGAGTGGCCCGGTCTCGGGACGGAGCACCTTTATACCGGCCTGTTCAAGTCTCTTTATGTTGTCCTGAACCACACGATTTTCATACATGTGAACGTTCATGGATGGACAAACCAAAACTGGTGCCCGAACTGTCAAAACAAAGGTGGTAAGAGGATCATCTGCAATTCCATGGGCCATCTTGCCAATGATGTTGGCAGTAGCCGGTACAATGGCGACAGCATCCGCCTCTTCTGCCCAAGCAATGTGCCGAAAGGGGGTATCTTCCTGGTGCCCGAACATATCGGTCCATACCGGATGCCCCGAAAGGGCCTCAAAGGTGAGAGGCCCAACAAACGCCTGGGCACTCTTGGTCATAATAACCCGGACGCGGGCACCCGAACTAATGAGTATCCTTAGAAGATCTACGGCCTTGTAAGCAGCGATCCCGCCACACACTCCAAGGGCAATCTGCTTATCTTTCAGCGGATCCGGCATTTCGTTATTCGTTATCCGTTATTCGGACACGCAGTGAAGCTTGCGCTAAACCGTTATTCGAGGTGCAGAGGGCATAGCGTGTCTATGCTCTGCGCTTCACGTTATTTCAACAGGCCCTCTTCAGGAGTTTCCATGGTAGGGGCGACCCAGACTTCGACCTCGGTCTTGAACTGTTTTTCGTTAATGTTGATAATGCAACCACGATTCGGCTTGTCGAAAAACATGATCGTGCGGATGCCCATTTTGAAAGAACTGATTAGGCGCCAGTTATCCTTTGCCATGTTGTTGTCAAAGAACCTGATCAGAGAGTTCATTTCAACACGTCCTGTCAAAATCAAGACACCAGCCGTGAAGTCTGAGGTATGATAAATAAAAGACCTCTTTTTGTCGACCTTGAGTTCTGAAGGGACCAGAACATCTTCGAAGTCGTAGTAAAGAGGTGCCGGTGTCTTATCCTGCTTTCTTGCGGCAGGTTTTGGTCTCTCCGGGCTTTTGCTCATTGCTTTCAAGCGAGCGCAGCCCAAAAAGACGGTAAAAATAAACAATAGCACTGAAATCCCCACAAGAATCCTGAATCGTCTTAAATCTGCCATGACAACCCTCCTATGCTCTCAATTTGTTTTTGATTTCGCCCACACGCCATTCTCCAATTCGTAACCTAAAATTCTTAACAGTTCACGGGTCAAGGAACATCGCTTCTCTTCGGCATCCAATGCCTTTACCAGGTGTGCTGTTATGGTCTGTGGAAATGGCTGGATGCCTACGTTCAGCGATATTCCTTGACCCGTATGGTAAACTATCACAAATTCTTTTTATCAATATCAAGAAACATAGTCAAGCACCACGATTATTGAAGCTGAAAGCTCAAAGTAGAAAAATGATCAACGATTCGAAATTGAGTTTATCAATTCTTATTCTCATGGGCACATTTCATTGAAAGATCCCCTTTCAGCTTTGAGCTTTCAGCTACTCACTCTTCCAGACGAGAGAGGCTCTCTGTCCCCAACCGCATGGGCCAGAAGACAGCCAGCACATTAATGGCTGCCACCAATGCAAAGGAAAGGGTGATCCATATCCAGTGAACCAGTGGTATGGCCTCCCCGCGAAGTCTGGCCATAAAAATCGTATAGACCGGACCTGCTTCCAGTACAATCACCGATCCAATAAAACCCATGCACAGGACCATAAAGAGCATTCCGCCAAACCCGGTGGCCATCTGGGCCATGTTCTCAATCCGAAAATTGGGATAGGCAGCACCCAGACCAACCCCCATAGCAGTGATACCAAACACCATGAAAAATACAGTAATTGTGGAAAGCCCCATCATAAAGGGGGTCACTGAGAGTAACTTGTTTGAAATCACGACAAGTATCTCAGACAAGATGAGCAGGGGCACAAGGTATGTCCAGAACTTCACCCAAAGGAAGGTCTTCACGGGAACAGGCGCCGATCTTATCACCCAAAAGGCTTGCCCCTCGGTACTCACAGCCGGAAATACAAAACGGACTGCCATGGCGGCAAGCACAAAACCGGCCAAACCCATGTTCAAAAACGACAGAATGTTTTGAAGATAGAATGCCTTGATCGGGGCCTTTTCAATCGGCAGCACCGTAAAGTTGTAAAGATAGACGACAATGAGGGCCGCCAATAAAAAGAGTTGGGACCACTGGGTGTTATCCCGAAAGAAGGTCTTGATATCCTTTAAAAGGAGTGCACCGGCCTGCCCGGAAACTGGCAAAAAACGCGTCAACTCTTTGCGAAATGCCCTCTTTCTGCCTCGTAGAGAGCGGCGGGCCACCTGGGCCTTTGAAATGCCCTTGAAATAAAAGATCCTGGCAAGCTTGGTCTCGAGGAAAATAATGGACAAAGCGCCTGTGATGGAAAGCCCCAGATAAAACAAGGGAGTGCCACCTCTGCCCGTCAAGACCGGCCACAAGGTCTCCAGCATCCATGTGGTGGGCAAAAACGGAGAACCGGGGGCCTCGAGGGAACTAAGATAAATGGCCAGGGTTGCCAAGCCTGTCGGGTCTACTAACCTTTCTGGCCTCATGAATCGAAATGCAAAGTACAAAAGAATAACTAGAACCATGGAAAAGAGAACAAAGATATCCCGCATCCGGTTAGCCGGAAGAGATACCACCAAGACCAAAACAATCAGTGTGCCGATGGCAGAGGCGAGCAGACAAAATGGAAGGAGCGAGCCGGCCAGAACCAGATAGAAATCTATACCCGCACTGTAAACCAGGGCATAGGCGAAAAATACCGGCAGGCTAAACATGAATAGCATCCATGAGCTGTCAAAGGTGCTCTCAAGCCACCGAGCAAGAAATACCTTTTCCGCTGAGACCGGAGCGGCGGTAATCAATGGCAGATCTCTTGAAAGATAGAGTGTGGAAAGGGCTGTAAGGATGCTGCTGAATATAAGGATAGAAAAAACGGTAAGAAGCACCATAGATAGGAGCTTTCGGGCCAGGATATCGCCGAATCCTTCAACACCCTGGAAGTAATGCAAGACACGATAAAACACGGCAAAGATACCTGCCCAGAACAGAAAGCTTATCACGGCAAGGAGAATCCTCACCCATGCCCTGCCTTCAAGCCGCTGCCTTTGGACTCGGTGTTTCAAGGCCCATACGCGAGGTTTCAGCAATGTTAGTACGGTTTGCATGGCCTGGTTTGTCCTTGACAGCATGAACTCATTCTTAATATTAATACACTGATTTTCACTCAGAATAAAGACCTAACCCGGATAAACCGGAAATCCGAAGCACGAAATTCGAAATACGTACTGTTCTCAAGGCGTGAGCCGCAAACAAATCTGAAATTCGAATTTACAAATCTTCAAAACAAAGAGGTTTGCCTTTGAATAAGGGTTTTGCGTTTAGGTCATTTGAATTTTGAAAATTTGTTAATTGTTTCGGATTTCGATATTCGGATTTCGAATTTGTTTTCTGCCACAAAAAACACGAATTTCATCATTAAGCGCCTATAGGGGGCAAAACCATGAAAACATCCATGGGCATGACAGTTACCGAGCATATTCTTATGAAACAGCGCGAAAACCCTGAAGCCACGGGCGCTTTCACCGAACTCCTTTCAGAGCTGACCGTCGCTGCGAAGATAATCTCAAGAGATGTCAACAAGGCGGGAATTGTGGATATCCTGGGATATGCTGGACGCGAAAATGTTTACGGAGAACAAGTGCAGAAGCTTGACGAGTTTGCCAACCGCACCATCATTGAAAGGATGTGTCACATCGGCCAACTATGTGTCATGGCATCTGAGGAAAACGCGGATATCATTCAAATCCCTTCCAAGTATCCCAAGGGGAATTATGTGCTTATCTATGATCCCTTGGATGGCTCATCGAATATCGACGTCAATGTAAGCATCGGGACAATCTTTTCCATACACAGAAAAATAAGCTCCCATGAAGATGGTACCTTAAGCGATGTCTTACAACCAGGATACAAGCAGGTCGCCGCCGGCTATTTCATTTATGGCTCCAGCACCATGATGGTCTACACTACCGGACAGGGTGTTCATGGCTTTACTCTCTTTCCGGGCATAGGAGAATTCTTGCTTTCCCACGAAAATATTCGAATTCCAGAGCGTGGCAGGATCTTCAGTGTGAATGAAAGCAATTACAACTACTGGAGTGATGGCATCAGGCGCCTGGTCGACTATTTCAAGTCTCCTGACACAAAGCCTACCTATACTGCCAGATACATCGGCTCTTTAGTCTCTGATTTTCACCGAAATCTCTTGAAGGGTGGCATCTTTATGTACCCGGCAGACACCAAGAACCCTAAGAAGCCCCACGGCAAACTGCGCCTGATGTGTGAGGCCAGTCCTCTCGCTTTTGTGGTAAAGGAGGCGGGTGGGTACGCCAGCACAGGGGAAAAACCGATCCTTGAGATAGAACCTGAAGGGCTCCACCAGAGGGTGCCGCTATGTATCGGAAGCAAAAAAGATGTGGAATTGGCGGAAAGGTACGTGCAGGAGAGATAGAAGATAGGGGCTTCGCCCCAATTGGAATGTTGGAAGAATGGAATATTGGAATGATGGGTTATGTCTCGCCCCTAAATCTCGAAACTCGAAAT
>JAUWXJ010000220.1 GCA_030616425.1 Desulfobacterales bacterium
TTAGCGGAGGATGGTGTACCCCAAATGACCAGGGACCAAATCGTACTCCTATCCCACGCTATTGAGGAGGGAGTAGCCGGTATCTCTTGCGGGTTGCAGGATCAACTGGCTGCAGCGTATGGAGGGGTGAATGCCTGGTATTGGCCGGCCGGGCCAGGAGATCCGCGTTTCAAGAGAAGAGAGGTCCTGACAAAAGAAGACTATGCCGCGCTTGAGACTCGTCTTTTGCTTGCATATTGCGGCGTGCCCCACGAGTCGCAGGATATTAATAGCAAATGGATCAATCAGTTTATTGGGGGTAAGGCAAGGGATCTATGGTCCGAGATCGTTTTCTGCACGAACGAATTTGTTCAGGCCATGGCCGGGAAGGATTGGAGTGGCGCTGTGCGTGCCGTGAATAAAGAGGTTGAAATAAGAAGAAAGATGACCCCCGAGGTCTTTGATGAAATAGGCGTGGCACTCCTCGAGAAGGCCTTGTCTCATGGTTGCGGGGCAAGGTTTACGGGCTCTGGTGGTGGGGGATGCATCTGGGCCTTGGGCGAAGAAGAAAATATTCGCAATTTAAGGCCAGAGTGGGTTGATATATTGTCCAGCAGAGGGGGCGCAAGGCTGCTTGATCCAAGAGTAAACCCTAACGGACTGGAAGTGAACTGGTATTGACCTAACTCATGTTAATAGGTTAGACTGCTGATTGGCTTTGGTTCAGCAAATATCCCGGCATAGGAGGAGATACCCATGTTCGGACTAGGTATACCAGAACTACTCATCATTGCCTTGCTCATCCTTCTCTTTTTTGGGGCCAAACGCCTCCCAGGTATAGGGACAGGACTCGGCAAGACAGTCAAGGAGATCCGCAATATCAAAAAAGAATTGAGCAAGGACAAGGAATCCACAAAAAAGACCGAAGCAGCCGAAGACTCAGCCTCAGAGAAGAAATCGCTTGAGGGTAAGCTGGCCGATAAAGTGATTGACCATGTTCCTGGTATACAGAAGGCCAAAAAAATAAAGGATAAGGCTGAAAAAATCAAAAAGATAATCAGTTGAGCAGAACTCCATACATAAATATCTTCGTAAACCCTATTGCCGGTGGCGGCAAATGTAGAAGGCTATATCCTGCCGTGCTCCAGTGGCTGCGGGAGCATGGGGTGCGATGTGATGTGACCGTCAGCCGATATGCCGGGCAGCTTACAGAGCTTGCAAGCGAACTTGCCATACGGAAATATGACACAGTTGTTGTTTGCGGGGGTGACGGGACTGTAAATGAGGTCATCAACGGGATAGCTGGTACAGAGACTCTCCTTGGGATTGTTCCTCTGGGCACGGCCAACGATTTTGCAGCCAACATGGGGATAAGTAAAGATATAAATGATGCTTGCAAGATCATCAAACAAAGACAAGTGAGAAAAATAGACCTGGTCAGGATCAACCAAGATAAATACTTTGCCGGCACAGGATGCCTTGGGTTTGATGCTGAGGTAGCTGCGTTTGCGAGCACAAGAAGAAAGAAAAGGTCGAATCCATTTTTGCTGCATCTTCTGGGTGGTATATTAAAGTTTTTTTCGTATAAGCATAGGACCGTAGAACTCAGATTTAACGGGCAGAGGTATTTTGGAGATATTTTCCTTGTGGCCTTTGGGAATACTAGATCATACGGTCGAGGTATGCTGATTACCCCCCGGGCCATACCGGACGACACCCTCCTGGACATCTGTGTTGTAAGAAGGTTGCCGAAACGGAGAGTCCTTTCTATTTTCCCCTCGGTTTATAAGGGGGGCCATGTGAATAACAAGGAAGTCACCCAGTATCGAGCAGGGGCGGTCTTTATACAATCGTTGGGCCCCGTGGACTTATATGCTGATGGAGACTTCATGACCACCACCCCGGTTCGTCTGGAGGTGGTGCCAAAGCACCTGAACGTGATCGTAGGCCCCTCTCCATCTTGAAATTGATTGAGAACTGAACCGCAAAAGCGAGCGCATTCCCTGTCCCGCCAAAGCGTGACTCCAGGGAATCTTCAAATTGCCGGGAGTTGAGCCTGTTTTGGCCAAATTTGGGCAGACCCCTCCACCTGAATACTATTCACTAACTCCACGCAGCGCCCATTTTTTTCCAACCAGGTGAATCTTTGACCCTCAGAGAATTTCATGAAAGGCTCAGATATGGAAAAAACAAGAGTGGGTACGGCCTCCTGGACCGACAAAACCCTGATAAAAAGCGGCACCTTCTACCCGAGGCAAGTAACTACCGCGGAAGGCCGGCTTAGATTTTATGCCGAGCATTTTGATACCGTGGAGGTAGATTCCAGCTACTACGCATTGCCTTCTGAGAGAAATGCAGCCCTTTGGGCAAGACGCACTCCGCAGGGTTTTACCTTCCACATCAAGGCCTATTCCATGCTCACCGGCCATCCAACTCTGGTGAGAAGCATCCCAAAGGTGCTCCAAGGAGAACTTCCCAAAGAGACCCTCTCAAAGAATCAAGCAAAAGAGTTCCCAAAGGAGGTCGTGGAGGCCGCCTTTGACAGGTTCGCCTCAGCCTTGAGGCCGTTAAAGGAGGCCGGGAAGCTCGGGTGTCTCCTTTTTCAATTCCCGCCATGGTTTGTCCCTTCTGCAGGGGCATATGCGTGGCTGGAACTGGTCAGGGGAAAGCTCCCGGATCATCACCTGGCTGTGGAGTTTCGCAACCGGCGGTGGATTACATCCCCGGAAAAGGAGAGAGTCTCACACTTTTTGAAAGATCACGCCATTACTTATGTCGTAATAGATGCCCCCTGGATCAGGGGTTGGGAAGGGCCTGTGGCGGTCACAGCCTCCATTGCCTATCTCCGCTTCCACGGCCGGAATCGCGAGAACTGGTTCAAAAAAGGTATAGAGACGGTGGAGCGCTACAGATATCTTTACAAGGGAGAGGAGCTACAAAAATGGGCTGACAAGATAAAAAGGGCAAGCAACGAAGCCGAACAAACCTTTGCCATCTTCAACAACTGCTATGAGAACTACGGCATCAAAAATGCCAAGATCCTTGAGCAATTGCTTCGAACTACATGAACGTGGTAGTTTAGTTGCGACAAATCGTGAACCCAGTTTGTGGAGCACACGATACTG
>JAUWXJ010000044.1 GCA_030616425.1 Desulfobacterales bacterium
TTATTCCACATACCATGCTTTTCACAAGCAAACCCTTTATATTTCGTGTAAATATCGCTCCATAGGTAGCATTTTCCTTGTCGGAACAAAAGTGCAAAACTACAGGGCTCGACTTTTTTGTTGCGCGGCTCTTTGATCACAGGCGTGCCACAGGTCACGCTTTACCGTACCCGGCAGTTCCAGAGCGCACTCCTGGCTGTCCTGGCTGGGTATGGCGGAGCAGGTATGCTGCTGGTCTGGAAAAGCGCTGGCCAAGCAGGTTTGTATCCCTACGGAGGACGAGCTTCGATAAGAGATAAGAGATCCTTGACAAGGACGGAGACTTTATTTATAATAATGGGTTTAAAATTAGTTAGAGCAGGCCTCAAGGGCGCAGAGGAGCCTGCAAAGATGATTGCAGCAACCCAACTGCCTCAAATGGTGTCTGGTTCGCAGCAGTCGTACTCAAAATAGGATTTTTTATGAAAACCGATTCCTCCCAATTTATTAACGGGATAGATACTTCAAAGCACCTGCCCACCCTTCCCCATATCCTTCTGAAGTTGGTCGAGGCCTGCAAGGGTGAACCTGACACGATGAAGGAAATATCTCAAATTATCAGCAAAGATACCGCCTTAAGCGCAAGGATTATTAGACTGGTCAATTCTGTCTATTATGGTCTGCCGAATAGAGTCACCAGTATCGATCACGCCCTGTTACTCGTGGGCACTAATACTATTAAGAATATTGCTATTAGTGCTTCAATATACCAGGCCTTTAACCAGGCAGAGGATAGTTCTGTTATCTCCAGATTGAAACTATTTTGGCGCCACTCCCTTATGTGTGCAACCTTGTCGAAGCTTATAGCGAAAAAGATCTCCTACTCATCCCCTGACGAGGCATTCTTGTCCGGCCTTCTTCACGATATTGGCAAGTTAGTCTTATGGGTGAATTTTTCAAAAAAGGAGTATGCTGAAATTCTGGAGCCATATAGGAGCAAGCCGGATCTGCTTCTGGCAAGAGAAGCGCGGTTGGGAGCCAACCACTGCGAGGTGGGGGCCTGGATGATCAATCGGTGGAAGCTGCAGTCGTTTATTGCGGATGCGGTACGTTATCACCATGAACCAGTACATAGAATCTTAGATGCGCTTCCTATGGTGAAGATTGTATTTGTAGCGAATGCATTGAGCTCAGAGATTGTTGAAGACACTGATGCCAACTTCAAGATAGCAAAAGAGATTTTTGGGTTTGCCCCGTCTGAAGTGGAAGAGTTGATATCACTGGCTGAGGAAGAGGTGAAACAGGTAGAAGAATTGCTCGAGATAGATGTAGAGCCTTTAGAGATATCTAGTGAATCAGTTTCAGAAAAGGATGCCGCAAAGCAGAAAGATCTCGTCCGGGCAGTCAGAGACATTTCTCTACTTCAAGGTACGCTTGAAAATGTGTTGGAAGTCAATGGTGAAGAGTCCATACTGAAGGTTGTGATGCAAGGCCTTCAGATCTTGTTTGACGTTCACAGTATACTCTTTTTCCTGTACGACCAGGAAAGAGATGCACTGGTTGGGAAAGATGGTGTGGGGTGTAGTCAAGATGTCCTGATGAACGAATTGGTCATTCCTGTGCAGAGGAAAAAGTGTCTTTTGGCAAAGTCTCTTTATGAGAGAAAACCTATAGACTCTTTCGGCCATCTGACAGAAGTCGAGCTTAGCATTATGGACGACCAGATCATTCACTTGATTGGAAAAGAGGGCATGCTGTGCCTTCCCATGGTGGCCCACAGGGAGTTTGTTGGTGTGATAGTACTCGGTATTGATGAAGCACGAGTCTCTCATCTGTCCGAGGAGATAAACCTCTTGACCATGTTTACCAACCAGGCAGCCTCAGCCGTGGATGCTGAAAATGTTAGACTAGCTCGGGCTAGCTCGATACAGTCTGAGCGCTTGACAGCTTCATCAGCTGTAGCCAGAAAAGTGGCTCACGAAGTAAGCAATCCCTTGGGAATTATTAAGAACTATCTCAAGATTCTCGGGCTTAAATTGGCTAAGGATAGCCCCGCTCAAGAAGAAATAAAAATAATTAACGAAGAGATTGATCGTGTCTCCGCTATTGTTCGTGAGCTATATAGTTTTTCCAAACCCAGGGTACAACAGAAGGAGCTTGTTGACATAAATGCACTGATATCGGACCTTATCAAAATCACCCACGAATCCCTCCTGTTGCAGTCCGGTATTAGGGCCCACCTTAACCTGGAACCTTCCCTGCCGTCCATTATGACGGACAAAAACGGCTTAAAACAGGTCGTTATTAACCTTGTTAAGAATGCGGTTGAGGCTATGCCAGAGGGGGGAAATCTTCATATCAATACTCAAGGTGTCTCCAATAGCCAGGGGAATAATCATAAAGAGGGCGCAAATAGGGATCAGCAATACGTGGAGATCACCATCAGGGATGAAGGCTCGGGAGTCCCCGATAGTGTTAAGCCGAGGCTGTTTGAGCCGTTTGTTAGTTCAAAGGGGGAGGGACATGCCGGGCTAGGCTTGTCTATCGCCTACAGCATTATCAGGGAACTGAATGGAACCATGAGCTGTGAAAGTGACGAGACAACTGGAACAACTTTTAAGATAGTTTTACCCACGGAGAAGGTCCAGACCTATTAGCTTTTTGGAGGTGGCAATGTCTTATATGCCTAAGGTCTTGATAATTGATGATGAACCCCGTATGTGCGACAGCCTGGATGTCTTGCTAAGTAGCCAGGGATATGAGACGCAAACAGGTTACAGCGGGAAAGAAGCAATAGAATGTCTTGCCAAGGATAGCTTTGATCTAGTTCTACTAGACGTTGTTATGCCGGACATGACCGGCCACCAGATTATGGACTACATAAATAGCCAGGATCAAGAGACCTTGGTCATTGTTATGACAGGGCATGCTTCTTTGGACTCAGCCGTGGAATCCTTGAGGAAAGGGGCCTACGATTATCTGCGAAAGCCCTTTGATTTTGAGCAACTTTTAAAAAGAGTGAGAAATGCTCTTGATCAGAGTAAGTTGAAAAAGGAACATGAACTTGTCACCGGAAAACTGGAGGTAACAGAAAAACGATACCAATATTTGGTCGATGCCTCTCCAGATATAATCTATACCCTCAATTGTGACGGGAGATTTACATTTATAAATAGTGCTGTTGAGTCTTTGCTTGGTTATAGGAGTAACGGGTTGATTGGTAAACACTACAGCTTCATTGTCTTTGAAGGCGATGTAGAGAAAGCCAGGCACCATTTTAATGAGAGGAGGACCGGGCTACGTAGTACTACGGGTGTGGAATTAAGACTAAAAACTTCTCATAATGGGAATAACCCTGATGGATGTTTGACGGTGGAATTAAAGGCCATGGGGATGTACGATAAAGATGTTACCGAGCGAGATAAGGAATTCATGGGAACTTATGGGGTGGCGAGAGATATAACCGACCGCAAACGCCTTGAAGCCCAGTTCCAGCAAGCCCAGAAGATGGAGGCCGTTGGAACCCTTGCTGGTGGCATTGCCCATGACTTTAACAACCTGCTTATGGGAATCGAGGGACGTTCCTCTTTGATGTCTCTTGATATCGATTCTGAGCATCCCCATTTTACTCATCTCAAAGGTATAGACGGTATGGTTAAGAGGGGCGCAGGTCTCACCAAACAACTTTTGGGTTTTGCCAGGGGCGGTAAGTACGAGGTGAGACCTACCGATCTAAACGAGCTTATCGAAAAGTCTTCTGAGATGTTCGGTCGTACCAAGAAGGAGGTCAGGATCCACAGAAAATACCAGAAGGATCTCCCGACGGCAGAAGTAGACCGGACACAGATCGAGCAGGTACTGCTAAACCTTTATGTGAATGCCTGGCAGGCCATGCCGGGGGGCGGGGACCTGTACATTCAAACCGAAAATCTCACGCTTAATGAAAGGGATGTTAGTCCTTTTGGGGTAAGGCCTGGCAATTACGTGAAGGTATCCGTCACCGACACCGGCGTTGGCATGGACGAAGAGACCCAGCAACACATCTTTGAGCCGTTCTTTACCACCAGGGAGATGGGCAGAGGGACAGGCCTCGGATTGGCTTCTGCTTACGGTATCATCAAAAATCATGGTGGCATCATAAACGCATACAGTAAAAAGGGTGAGGGGGCTACTTTTAATATTTACCTCCCCGCCTCGCAAAGGGAGGTTACAACAAAAGAAAAGAAGCTGGCTGACGAGATCTTGAAGGGCACAGAGACTGTTCTTCTCGTAGACGATGAGGATATGATTCTTGACGTTGGCCAGGAGATGCTAACAGCAATGGGCTACAAGGTCTTGGTGGCCAGAAGCGGCAAAGAAGCCATAGAGCTCTACGAGAAAAATAAAGACCAGATTGATATCATCATCCTGGATATGATCATGCCGGATGTGAGTGGCGGTGATGTCTATGACAGACTCAAGGAGATCAATCCGAACATAAGGGTGCTGCTCTCAAGCGGATACAGTATAAGTGGGCAGGCGAATGAGATACTAAAGCGTGGTTGTGACGGCTTTATTCAGAAGCCCTTCAATATTAGTCGGCTGTCTCAAGGGATAAGAAAGATCCTTGACAGTTGAGAGAACTCCAATACTCCATTGTTCCATCCTGTTCCTCCGCTCTAAAAGATTGCGACAGATTTGACCTGTCTTTTCATCTTTAAACTCCGAGGAGATAAGTGGGAAATCTAAATAAGCAGCAATTGCTGGACAGATTCCTGGGATCGGCCCTCGGGACCTTTGTAGGGGACGCCCTGGGTGAGCCTGTGGAAGGTTGGCCTCACAAGGCGATCTACAGTCGGTTCGGGTTCCTTGATACCATGATCCGGGAGCAAGGGCGTTACACGGATGATACGCAGATGATGATAGGGATCTTGGAAACCCTGATGGAAAAAGGAGCGTTTGATCCTGGGCTATGTGCCCATAAATTTCAGGAAAACTTTGATCCACGTCGTGGCTACGGCCGACGCATATTTGGCGTTGTTGAGAGGATCAGGCAGGGTATCCCCTGGGACCAGGTAGGCACAGACAGTTTTGGCAATGGCGGGGCCATGAGGATAGCCCCTATCGGTTGTTTTTATTATCGTGACCTACAAGCCGTCAAAGAGAACGCTATCCTCAGTGCCCGCATCACGCACAACCACCCGGAGGGGTTGGCCGGCGCAGTGGCGCAGGCCACGGCAGTGGGGCTGGCGTTTCAGTACGGCCTGTCAGATGAACCTATTGAGCTGGATAGATTCTTGGACAGGATCACAGCCCAGGTGATTGACACAGACAAGAGGTTTGGGGAATACCTGGATGATATCAAATCGATATCAAGGGGTTCCATGCTTGAGGTGATTGAGGCAATCACAGGCCGATATGGACTAAGTCTAAGGGCCATCGAGTCCGTGCCGGCAGCCATTGGAGCCTTTGTGTTGACTGATAGCTTCAGGGATGCGGTCGTCTTAGCTGTTAACCTGGGTGGAGATACCGACACAATCGGAGCCATGGCAGGTGCTGTGGCAGGTGCCTACTACGGCTATGGCCAGATACCGAAAGAGTGGCTTAACCATCTGGAAAACGGAGCGAAGGGGCGCGATTATGTGATCAATTGTGTAAAGCATATTGTTTCGTGGAAATCGAATTGAGTTATCACAGCAGGATAATACCAGTGCCTTAGTGCTGGCGCTAGAGTTCATGAGATGATATTATACACAACGACATTTTTGTTGGTACACAGGTTTGCTATAGCCAAGCTTGCATTAAAGATTGAGCAAGGTGATCTTTTATGACCGCAGACAAGGAAGAAGACCATCGTCCATGGGGCTATTACCAGATCCTTGCGGATGAGCCGGGCTACAAAGCCAAGAGAATCGTTGTTTATCCTGGCAAGCGGTTGAGTCTCCAGCGACACCGCCACCGGGCGGAACACTGGTACATACTGAATGGAGAAGCAACCGTGACACGGGATGATGAAGAGCTGCACCTCAAAGCCGGCCAATCGGTTGATATTCCTCAGGGTTCAGTCCACCGCGTCATGAACCCTGGAGCCGAGAATATGGCGTTTGTTGAGATCCAGACCGGTGATTATTTTGGTGAGGATGATATCGAGCGGCTGGAGGACGACTTCGGACGAATATGACAGGAAGCTTGAGCATGAAGGAAGAAAACTTGAATTTGGTTGTGGTTATCATGGCCGGAGGGGCGGGAACAAGGTTCTGGCCATTGAGCACGGAAGAAAGACCAAAGCAGTTTCTTGACCTGTTCGGCGACCGCACCTTATTGCAAAAGAGCTTTGATCGCGTCTCAAACCTTGTGCCTCTTGAGCGGATACTGGTTTTAACCAATGCGGCCTTTGTCTCTATCGTAAAGGGGCAGCTTCCCCAAATTCCGGTTGAAAATATTATCGGGGAACCCATAAGGCGCGATACTGCTGCTGCCGTGGGTCTTGCTGCGGTGCTATGTCGCAGACGTTTTGGCAACCCGGTCATGGCAATACTGACCGCGGATCACCTGATTGAACCTGTTTCCGTATTTCAGAAAACCTTGCTTTCAGCTGTGAGCCGGGCAGCCGATAGTAATGTTCTATATACCTTCGGCATTGAGCCGACCCATCCGGCTACAGGGTATGGGTACCTGGAACGAGGTTTGCAGATTGACGATGAGGACGGGATCAAATACTTTCAGCTCCTGCGATTTAAGGAAAAGCCGGATCTGGAAACAGCCCGCCAGTATGTCGAGTCGGGCAGATTCTACTGGAACTCCGGCATGTTCGTCTGGACCGCAGATGCCATCTTGAAAGAGATAGAGACGCACCTGCCAGACCATGCTAAAGCCTTTTCCCGTTTGACTACCCTTGATGGGACGCCAGAGTGGGATCATGCCCTCCAGGTGGCTTTCGAATCGCTTCAAGCTATCTCGATAGACTTTGGTGTGATGGAGAAGGCACAAAATGTGTGTTGTGTGGCATCCAAGTTTTCCTGGAGTGATGTGGGTGAATGGATGGCACTGAAACGTTGCCTGTCTAAGGATGAAACAGGGAACTACTGTAGAGGAAATGTTATGATGCTGGATGCAACAGATAACCTGGTCTTTTGCGAGGACCCCAAGGAGACCATGGTTCTGATCGGGATCAAAGACCTCGTGATCGTGCGGGCAGGATCGAGGACACTGATTACTCACAAGGATCGCACGGAGGACCTAAAAAAGCTTGTTCAGGCTATGGAAAACGAATAGGGAAGGTCATTTGTTAGCTTGGAGAGCCTGTTGACATTTTCAACGTCGATCTGATAGAATACTTAAACAAGTGGTCTCAGAGATTCTTATTGGGGATGGCTTGATGAAAGGAGGAGAAAGATGGCAAAAAAGATCTTAGTAGCCGTAGACGAATCAAAGAACTCCATGAAGGCGGTCAACTACGTGGCAAAAGCTATGCAGCCCACTGCGATAGTTGTGTTATTTAGCGTTATACCGGACCCTACTTCAGCATGCGGCCTCGACAGTCCCTCCCTTACGCCTATATTTAAAGATAATATACAAACATTTTGTGCCATAGAGGAGACAAAGAAAGATAGGGTGAAAGCGTTTATGGAGAAGGCCAAGAAGGTCCTGGTGAAAGCCGGTTTTCCCTCCAAGAATGTAGATATCAAGATTCGAAAAAAGAAATCAGGTATTGCAAGAGATATCCTAAAAGAGGCCCAGCAGGTGAAGTACGATACCCTTGTCGTTGGCAGAAGAGGCTTGTCAGGTATTAAGGAGTTTTTGTTTGGAAGTGTTTCCAATAAAGTGGTACAACTTGCGAAAAAAGTCTCAGTTATAGTGGTGGATTGAGTACAAGACTATCTCTGCCCTAAGCGTCTCTGGAATGGTTATCCTTCTGGAGATTTGTTTTTGGGCGCCTTGCGTAGGCACGTTTTACGGTTTCTTTTACCGACCAAAGTCTGGAGGACTTATTGGACGACCCCTCGTCGATACTTCTACTGACACTCCTGGTTTTCCTGCTCATCTGTTCAGGTTGCTTCTCTGCAACCGAGACAGCGCTCTTTTCTTTGAGCCGCATCGAGCGCCGTCGTCTCAAGGAAGACAAATCGGTCCGCTCGCAGCTCATAGCGAAGGCGTTGCACCGACCTCGTGAGTTGCTTTCAACAATTCTCTTTGGAAACACACTGATAAATGTAGCCACAGCAGCAACAGCGACGCTTCTCTTCCAAAGCCTGCTTCGCGCGCACAGCCTTGCAGTAGCGATTGTCGTGGATTCGCTTCTGGTGCTTTTCATTGGTGAGATCATTCCCAAGACAATCGCGGTAAATCAGGCGGTACCTTTGTCGCGTTCTGCAATTAAGCCCCTCCAGTTTTTTGCAAAGCTTTCGGGCCCTGTAGTGGGGATATTTGACTCTTCAGCCCGTGGGATTTTGCGGATGCTCAAAGTTCCCGAGGAGGCGAGCGGTGCTCTCAGTCCGTCCGAGCTGGAGGTGCTGTTCGAGGAAGCCGGCCGGAAGGAGACGATCACAGCACAGGAGCGCCGCATCGCGCACAACATTATGCGCTTCTCAGAGACCACGGCCGAGGAGATCATGACGCCTCGCGTGGATGTTGTGGCCGCTCCTTTGGATATCTCCAGAGAGGGGCTGGAGCAGATCATGATCGAGGCGCGCCATTCCCGGATTCCGATCTACGAGGAAAGCGTTGACCATGTGGTTGGCTTTGTGAGCACTAAAAAGTTTTTTCTCAATCCCGACCTTGAGATCCGTGAACTCCTCAAACCGGTTGCCATCTTTCCTGAAGGTGCGAGGGTTCACCGGGTTTTTCGTCATATGCAAAAGAACCTTATCAACATGGCAGCCATAGTGAACGAGTACGGCGTGACCTCGGGGATTGTGACTATGGAGGATCTTGTGGAGGAGATCGTCGGCGAAATCTATGACGAGTACGAGAAGGCCGAGGAGCTTATTCGGCCTATTGGCGCGGACGAGTGGCTCGTGCTCTGCCGAGCTCCCATAGAAGATGTTAATGAGGCGTGCGGCCTGAACCTTCCCGAGGGCGAATCCGTCACGCTGAACGGATACCTGTGTGACGAGTTCGGAGAGATTCCTGCGCCGAGGCAGACCATTGAGCGAAATGGTGCGCGCTTCACCGTAGTGGAGTCCAAGCGGGGACGAATCGTGAGTTGTCGGATCAAACGGCTTAGAGAAGAGGCGGCAGAGGATGACGCTTGAGTTTATAATACTTCTTTTCTGCATTCTGGGCTCTGGTTTTGGCTCGGGCTCAGAGACCGCTCTTGTGTCGGCGAGCCGCACGCGCCTTCAGCATATGGCCACCGAGGGTCTGCGCAGCGCAAAGCTCGCCCTCAAAATCCTCAATCAAAGGGAGAGGATGCTGACAGCTACGCTCATCGTGACAAATGTCTTTAATATCGCAGGCGCGGCTATTGCTACGGTCAGCTTTCAGCGTTGGGTCGGCTCGCTGGGAGCAGTGGCTGCTACAGTGGTCATGACGTGTGTCTTTCTGGTAGTGGGCGAGATCGTTCCAAAAGCGTATTTCAGACACCATGCCGACCGGATGCTGGTCAAGGTTGCTGCGGTCTGGGGGATTCTGTCGTGGGTTCTGGCGCCAATCACTCTTCCTATCCAGGTTTTGACCAGCCTTGTCTTTCGCCTTTTCCGGAGCGGTCCCAAGAGCCTCTACACGACCCGTGAGGAGATTAAGCTCATCCTGGAGGAATCGGTTGAGAAAGGCGGGCTTGGACGGCATGAGCAGGAGATGCTGGAGTCCACGCTGGACTATGCCACCACGATTGTTCGAGAGGTGATTGTCCCCATATCAGAAGTTGCGCTTATTCCAGAGACAGCGCGCAGTGAGCAGCTGATTGCGCTCACGCGGGATAGGGGGCACACGCGCATACCGGTTTACCGGGAACGGGTCGATCAGATCGTGGGCCTGGTTAATGTGTTCGATTTACTCTACGACAAGCAGAGTAAGACCTTTATTAGACCCTACATGCGACCTGCCCGCTTGGTCCCTGACACCAAGGGGATCGACAAGCTCTTTCTTGAGATGCAGCGGGCACGCGAGAGCCTGGCTGTGGTCGTGAACGAATTCGGGGCGTGCATTGGAATTGTAGCGCTTGAGGACATCATCGAGGAGATATTTGGTGAGCTTTCTGACGAGCACGAAGATTCCACGCCCGAGATCCAGAGAAAAGGTCCGGGGCGGTTTCGGGTAAGTGGCAGAACCGATATCGACGACTTTAATGATGAGACCGGGCTTGCGATTCCCAAGGTCGGGTTCGAGACTGTGGGCGGATATGTCCTGCATCGTCTTGGCCGGATCCCCCGCAAAGGGGAGACCTTCACTGACGGGGACCTCACTGTGCGTGTTGTTGAGGCAGATCGCTACGGTGTCAAGATGGTCGAGTTGATTCGCAAGGGAACTGAAAAACCGCCGGAAGCAAAGCCAGAGATCTGAGATCAAGCTACCCTGAGAAAATCATGGAAAAGCCCGCAAGGGAGAAATACCCTATGGCCAGAGAAGTCTCAGAGGCTGAGCGTATTAGAATGGTGAAAGAAGTTTTTTCGACCATTACTGCAAGGTACGATTTCTTGAACCATTTGATGAGTTTTCGACGGGACATCGCCTGGCGTCGTTTTTCGGCAAGAAAAATGCGTTTCTTTAATACTTACCGGATGCTGGATGTGGCCACCGGTACCGCGGACCTCGCTATCGCGGTTGCCTCCGAACATCGGGGCAGTCGGATAACAGGGCTGGACTTCGTGCAGGAAATGATTGCTTTTGGTCGGGTAAAGATTCAGATGAAGCATCTGTCACAGAGAGTACAGATGCTGCGCGGCGATGCCTTGCACTTACCGTTTTCCGACAGTTCTTTCGATGTGGCCGCCATCGCCTTTGGCATCCGGAATATCCCGAATAGGATCGGCGCGATCAAAGAGATGCACCGGGTTGTTGTGCCCGGTGGTCAGGTAATGGTTCTTGAGATGACCTTTCCCCGCAATGGGCCCCTCAGAATGCTTTGTCATGTTTATTTGAATCGAATATTGCCCAGCATGGGGCGGGCATTTTCCCCCAATCCCGAAGCCTATCGTTACTTAAGGGACTCGATCATGAATTTCCACACCCCTGACGCCCTATCCCGATTGATGGAGCAAGCAGGACTCAAGCAAGTCGAAAATTTTTCCCTCACCCTTGGAATCACCCACCTTCACGTCGGAGTGAAGCCCGACGTACCGCGGCCATAAATGAGGATACATTGAAAGCTTGGATACGGGTCAGGCTTTCCTCCTCATCTCACCCAGCAGCCTCCTATGACCGGTAGTTGGCATTGATTCTGACATAATCAGGGGAAAGATCGCAGGTGTGGACTGTCGAACCTTTGGTGCCCATCATCAAATCAATCGAAATCGTGAAGCGATCGGTCTTCAAGGCTTTGGTAGCGGCTTCCTCGGCCTGCCGGCCACACCCCTGCCCGTCTTTCACCATGCACACATCATCAAAATAGATGTCGATTCTCTCCGGATTAACCGGCACGCCGGCCCTGCCCACAGCGGCCATGATGCGGCCCCAGTTTGCGTCCTCTCCAAAGAGAGCTGTCTTGACCAGGGGAGAATTGGCGACTGTGTAAGCTACTCTCTTGGCATCAGCTTTACTTGATGCCCCTTTGACGTGGATGCTTACCAGTTTGGTAGCCCCCTCGCCATCCTGCACGATCTGCAATGCAAGCGTAAAGAGGATGTCATTTAGAATCCTCTGGAACGCTTCGGCACACCCAGCATCTTCTATATTTTGGCCGGACAGGCCATTGGCAAGGAGAAGGACTGTGTCATTGGTGCTGGTCTCCCCGTCGACTGTGATGGCATTGAACGATTCCGCTACTGCGTCCTTAAGGGACTGTCCCAGGAGGTCTGGCTCAGCGGCAATATCTGTGCAAATGAAGCAGAGCATGGTGGCCATGTTGGGTAGAATCATCCCGGCCCCTTTGGCCACCGCAGCCACGGTAAAGGTCTTGTCACCAATACTGCCTTGTTTCGTAACGGTCTTGGGAAAGGTATCGGTGGTCATGATAGCCTGAGCGATGTCATGGAGTCCTGTTGGGTTGAGCTGGCGAGCAAGCTCAGGCATGGCAGCTTCAATAGCAGAGACATTAAGAGATTGGCCAATTACACCTGTGGATGCGACCAGCACGAGTTCCTCAGGTATGCCGAGGGCAATGGCTGCTGCACGTGCTACGGCTTCCGCATCTTCGATTCCTCGTTTGCCTGTGCATGCATTGGCGTTGCCACTGTTTGCCACAATGGCCTGACAACGCCCTGATTTAATTTTTTTTTTGTCAAGGAGGACCGGGGCTGCTTGTACCTGATTGGTGGTGAAAACACCAGCAGCACAGGCAGGTACCTCAGAGAGGATCATCCCCAGATCCTTATCCCCGCCCTTCTTAAGTCCGGCAGCAACAGCGCCGGCAACAAATCCTGGAACCTGTAGTTTCATCATATTAAAGTCTATAGGGTTGAGGGATCACCAATCTTCCGCTTCGCCAAGATTTATTAGCAAAAAACGTCTTAATGACCGCTCAAAGGCATCTGGGCAACAACCTTTTTTGCTTTCTATTTTGCTGGTTGTTTGCGTCTGGGTGAGGAGGGGGTTTTTAAAAAAGCTGTGATACCGTGGACTTGGCAAGAAATCACAATCAAGCTGGGAGAATATTATCACGGCTTTTGATAAAAATCCCCTCCTCACCCAGACAGGTGTCTAACACATAATCCAGGTTAAAGCTAAATGCATGCCTGTTTGGGCAACAGCCTGT
>JAUWXJ010000216.1 GCA_030616425.1 Desulfobacterales bacterium
TTTGTGTATACTTCACTGATGATTTTGTCTTTGGTCAGAGCCACCAGGCATACCTCCTTCGAGCCAATAAGATTGTATCTCTTGGTAACATGAAGTTGATTAGATATTTGCTTCTATGCCTCAAATCTAAAACATTGTCAAGTATTTATTCATGAAAGGTGTGGAAAATTGAAGATTGTTTTTATGGACAGGGACGGTGTGATAAATAAGGACCGTGCTGATTATGTCAAGGGCTGGTCTGAGTTCGAATTCTTGCCAAGCAGCCTCGAGGCCCTCAAGCTACTAACACTCAATGGCTACAAAACTATCTTGATCACAAATCAATCCGTGATCAATCGAAGGATGGTTACCGAAGCGGGGCTCCAAGAAATCCACAAGAAGATGACAGCTGCTGTGGTTGACCACGGCGGGAGCATAGAGGCTGTTTATTATTGCCCTCATGTCCCTGAAGGTGGCTGCAACTGCCGCAAACCAGAACCTGGGCTGATCTATCAGGCACAGGCCGATTACGGGTTGGATCTCTCCAAGACCTGCATGATCGGGGATAGCTTGAAAGATATCAGGTGCGCGCAACGCGCGGGCTGTGGAAGGATCATCCTGGTAAGAACCGGCCACGGCAAGGAAACAGAGCGCTTTTGTCAAGAGCTTGGCATAAAGCCCGACTATGCAGCAGATGACCTGATGGCTGCCGTAAAATGGCTCCTTGAGAATCCTTCCTAAAGCTAATACACATTGCTGTTCAAATCACCTTTGTGAAGATATTGCTGGTTTTCTGCCGGCTTCCTGAACGTGGTCTTGGTAGTTGTTTGGGCGACAGCCTCCATTACAACCGACCGTGTTCATTACGAATTTGCCAGGGTATTAATCGTGGCTGCCACATAGCCTGCTCCAAAGCCATTGTCAATGTTCACGACACTTACATTAGAAGCGCAACTATTGAGCATCCCCAGAAGAGCTGTGATCCCGCCAAAACTTGCTCCATAGCCGATACTGGTGGGCACAGCAATGACCGGCTTGTCAACAAGGCCGCCGACTACGCTGGGTAGAGCTCCTTCCATACCGGCCACCACTATAAAGACCGAAGCCTCGGTCCATAATTTCTCATGCTGCATAAGCCGATGGATACCAGAAACCCCCACGTCGTAAAGGCTTTCCACCCGATGGCCCATGGTCTTTGCTGTAATGAGGGCCTCCTCTGCCACCGGGATGTCTGAAGTGCCAGCAGCAATCACCAGAATCAGCCCCTTTTCCGCAGGATCTATCGGTCTGGAGGCAAGAACCAGCATGCGGGCCTCAGGATGATACATCGCTTTGGGGTGTTTGGTTATTATAGCCTTGGCCTTTTCCGCTGACACCCTGGTGATCATAACCGTGTCTTTTTGATCGACCATTGCCTCCATAACACCCAGGATCTGCTCCAGCGATTTGCCCTCCCCAAAAATCACTTCTGGAAAGCCTTTCCTCAGGGATCGATGGTGATCCACACATGCATAAGTGAGGTCTTCAAAAGGGAGGCGCTTCAGTTGTTCAAGGGCCTGACCCACGGTCAGGCGACCACTAGAGACCGATTTCAGGACTTTTTTTATAGATTCGGCATCCATGGACTGAGTCTGTTGGGTTTATCGAGTTTATTGAGTTTTAACACAACGGACACAACAATTTACCGTTGAGTTAGGAAGAGGTCTATATTCGGCCCGACTCTTAACATCGCAGCTTTATGGAGTCAATAATGAAGATATCTGGCTTGATTTACTCGCCAAATGTGTTATTTGGTCTATATACAGAAATTCGGTTGCTCTGCTCTAAAATAGTCTAAAATAGTAAAATAGGGGACGTCCCCTATTTCTCTATTTCTCCGCAAAAAAGCGCGTTCTTATCAGCATCATCTCAGCTATCAGCGGCTCCGCGTCTCCTCCCTTATCGAAGCCCGCGAAAAAAATGCCCCACTGCTTCAACGCCACTGGCGTTGAGCACCCGCAGGGCCTCGCTTCCTACCACCGCGATTTCGACTTTCCCATTCAAGAAGTCCACATCTTCTCCCCGGCTCACACCGAACCCCAATGCCAGGGGAAGCTTTGTCACGCCCCTGCACCGACCGAGAAACTCCTCCATTTCTGAGGAAAATCTGGTTTTGGCGCCGGTTATTCCCTTGCGCGCAACACAGTAGAAAAAGCCGTGACCAAAATCCGCCAGGTACACCAAACGCTCTGGGGTTGTAGTCGGCGAGAGTATGAAAATCGGGTCAATGCCGTGAGCCAGAGCAGCCGCCACATACGACTTCCCCTCCTCGGGAGTGATGTCTGGCACGATCGCACCACAGATTCCAGCTTCACTTGCCTCAGCAAAAAACCGATCTTCCCCCCGCTTGAACACGATGTTGTAGTAGGTCATGAAAAGAAATGGAATATCAAATGTCTGCGTGACCCGGTGTGCAAATTCAAAGCATTCGTCCACCTTGATCCCGGCAGCCAGGGCAGACTGATTAGCCTTCAAGATTACCGGGCCGTCTGCAATCGGTTCTGAAAACGGAATTTGTAATTCCATCAGATCCACGCCAGCGGAAACGATCGTCTTCACCAGCTCAAAACTACTTGCCAGGTCAGGATAGCCCACCACCGTGTGAGCCATCAGCAAGATTCCTCTCTTTTCTATCTTTTGCCGAATGTAGTCTTCAAGCACTATAAGCCTCCGCCTTGGTGGTAATAAACCTTTTCCAGCTTTCATCCCCGAGAGCATCCGCAATGGTAAAGATATCTTTGTCTCCACGGCCTGAGAGGTTGATCAATATTACGTCATCGGTTGCCATCTGCGAGGCCTCCCTGAATGCGCAGGCAAGCGCATGGGCTGATTCGAGGGCCGGAATGATCCCTTCCTTCCTCATGGTCAACCGGGTGGCCTCCAGGACCTCGTCATTGGTGGCTGCTTCAAACCGCACACTACCCTGTTCGTGATACGCGGACAAGATGGGCGATACCCCAATGTAGTCGAGGCCGGCTGCCACACTGTGCGTTTCCAGCATTTGCCCATCGTCATTCTGCAAGAAATAGGTTTTATATCCCTGCGCCACTCCCACACTGCTATCTTCAGAAGCCAGGCGGGACGCGTGCCTTCCGGACTTCAAGCCAGCCCCCCCTGCTTCCACACCCACCAGTTCCACCTCCGAATCCTCAAAAAAGCCGCTGAATATGCCCAATGCATTCGAACCCCCA
>JAUWXJ010000086.1 GCA_030616425.1 Desulfobacterales bacterium
GGGGGGTGATCTTGTTGTCCACGTGGAGCACGGTATTGGCCGGTATAATGGCCTT
Organism: Desulfobacterales bacterium; assembly: GCA_030616425.1. GTDB lineage: Bacteria > Desulfobacterota > Desulfobacteria > Desulfobacterales. The sequence goes on from JAUWXJ010000086.1 coordinate 56, forward strand.
ATAAAGCTTGAGGTGGCAGAGATTGTGAACGATTTTCTGGCCATTGAGTTCAAGGACGGTGACAAGCTCTATGTCCCGGTGGACCGCATGAACTGTGTGCAAAAGTATGTGGGCGTGGATGGCATTACAGCGCGTTTGGACAAGATGGGCGGCAAATCATGGGAGAGGATAAAACAACGGGTAAAAAAATCGATCCAGAAGATGGCAGGCGAGCTCCTTAAGCTTTATGCCTGGCGCAAGGTTCAGAAGGGTCATGTCTATTCACCACCGGACCGGTACTTTCAAGAGTTTGAGGCCGGGTTCGAGTACGCCGAGACACCAGATCAGACCAGGGCGATCGAGGAGGTGTTGGCCGACATGGAATCGCCCGTGCCCATGGACCGGCTGGTTTGCGGTGATGTGGGGTATGGAAAGACCGAGATTGCCTTGCGTGCGGCCTTTAAGGCGGTCTGGGACCACAAACAGGTGGCGTTCCTGGTCCCAACAACAATCCTTGCTGAGCAGCATTTCCAGAGCTTTAAAAATCGATTTGAGCCTTATCCGGTTGAGATAGAGACGCTGAGCCGGTTTCGCTCGCCCAAACAGCAGCGGGCCGTTGTAGGAAAGCTAAAGGAAGGGCAAGTAGATATAGTCATTGGCACTCATCGGATTTTACAGAAAGATATTGCTTTTAAAGATCTAGGCCTAGTCATCATTGATGAAGAGCAGCGCTTCGGCGTAGCCCACAAGGAAAGGCTGAAGCGACTCTGTCGTGTGGTGGATGTACTTGCACTGACTGCCACGCCCATACCTAGAACACTTCACATGTCTTTGATGGGTGTCAGGGATCTGAGCGTGATTGCAACACCGCCGGAGTACCGGTACGCTATCAAGACATACATCAGCCCGTTTGACGATAGAGTGGTGGCAGAGGGGATTCAGAGAGAGCTTGAACGGGGCGGCCAAATATTTTTTGTCCACAACAATATCCGAACCATCTGGAGTGCGGCCCGTCACCTTCAAGGGCTGGTACCGGGTGCGCGGGTCGGGGTGGCCCACGGACGCCTGAGTGATGAGGAACTCGAAAAGGTGATGCTCAAGTTCTTAAATCATGAGATCGATCTGTTGGTTTGCACCACCATCATTGAGTCAGGGCTCGATTTCTCATCGGCCAATACCATTTTGATCAACCGGGCTGATAAGTTTGGTCTGGCTCAGATGTATCAGCTTCGAGGTAGAGTGGGGCGGGCAGATGAGCAGGCCTATGCCTATCTATTCATACCGCATGAGAGCGCGCTGACAAGGGATGCCCAGAAACGCCTCAAGGTCCTTATGGAGCACAGCGATCTCGGGGCTGGTTTTCAGATTGCCATGAGTGACCTTCAGATAAGAGGGGGCGGCACCATCCTTGGGGCCTCACAGTCCGGGCACATCGCATCGGTCGGCTATGAGATGTATCTTCAGCTCATGGAGCGTGCCGTGAGCGAACTGAAGGGAGAGCCTGTTGAACCAGAGATAGACCCGGAGATTAAGGTGGATTGGTCAGCCTACCTCCCTGAGACCTATATATCTGATATTGACCAGAGGCTGATGTCATACAAGCGCTTGGCCAGGATGACCGAGTCATCCGAGGTTGTGGAGTTTCAAGAAGAACTCCGGGACCGCTTTGGCCCTCTTCCCGAACCGGCAAGGGTTCTCATAGACAAGATCATGCTCAGGGTGATGTGCAAAAAGATAGGCGTTGAGCGCTTGGAGTTGGCCGGTCAAAAACTCGTGCTTGCCTTTGCCCAAGATTCCTCCTTGAGCCCAGAAAAGATAACCCGGCTAATACAAAGAGAGCCGGATCGATTCAGGCTGACACCAGATGGCGTGCTCAAGGTATCAGTGCCATCTGGCGAGACCGGAGACGCTGTGGAGGCAACCAAAAAGGTCTTGCAAGATCTGGCCTGACATGATAGCGGGTTTGCGCCAACCCGTCCCACAACCTTTTAGTCCGTTAGTTGTGAAGTTCGTGTTTTTTGTGGCAGCAAACTGTTTACCATGGAGGACGAAAGCTGGAAGCTCAAAGCTCAAAGCTGAAAGGAAGAGAAGCTAGGAGTCCAAGATCTAAGTATTGCTTTGAGCTTTCAGCCTTCAGCTTTGAGCTTGTCCGGGTTAGGGACTAAAAGATGAGAAATTGTGGGAAGATAGCGATTGGACTTGTTATTCTATGCCTCATTTCTGGATGCTCCGGCAAGAGTGGTACGTCAGCTCAAGATCAGGTAGTGATCCGTGTGGATGATCGCGTGCTCACCCTGACCGAGTTTAATGAATACTTTGAGTCAATCAGAATGAGCTGCGACAAAGAGGAAGCCAAAAATAGTGTTAGCATGCAGGATGCCAGACTTAGTTTCCTCCTACAACTCGTTGAGGAGATGATCATTCTAAGACGAGCCGATGAGCTCCAGCTACATGTCTCGCCCCAGGAGTTGGATGAGGCTGTGCGCGATTTTCAAGAAGACTATCCTGAATCGGGCTTTGAACATCTGTTTCTCAAGCAGGCCATTTCCTTTGAGGCATGGAAAGAAAGGCTCGAGAAGCGGCTCTTGGTGGAAAAGGTAATCCGCATAGAGCTCTTGAAAGAAGTTTCGATCACACCGCAAGAGATAAAGGATTATTATGACAAACACTTGAAAGAGTGGAGCCATGGGGAAGAGATACGGGCCCGCCACATTTTGCTCCCAAGTGAGGATCAGGCAAAGAAGATTCTGGGGCGGCTTCAAGGTGGTGATGACTTTGCCGGCCTGGCCCGGCTTCATTCACTGGCGCCAGAGGCTAAATACGGCGGGGATATGGGATATGTATCCCGCGGCCAACTTCCCAAGTCCCTTGAGGAACCCCTTTTTGACCTAGAACAGGGGGGGGTGAGTCCGGTGATTAAGACGCCTTACGGATTTCACATCTTTAATGTAATCGAAAAAAGGGAAGCGGGTAAGCCAAAGATCGAAGAGTGCATCGAAAGGATCAAGCAGGGTATCCAGAAGGAAAAGGTGGAGGCTGCCTACGGATCGTGGTTGGCTAAGCTACGATCACGATATGACATCGAAGTCGAAAAGGATATGATTTGATGAAGAGACAATCGATTCGAACAAAATTTTTCAGTCTTTTGATCATCCTTTCCAGTTTGGCCTTGGGGGCTGCGGCAGGTTACACTGAGCTGGTAGATCGCATTGTGGCCATAGTCAACGATGATGCCATCACCCTTTCAGAACTAAATGAAGCGTATCTGCCTTTTGCCCAACAGATTCGTGAAGCCAACAATCCGCCAGAGGTGGAGCGCGAGATGATCTTCAAGCTTCGCCAGGAGATCTTGAACAAGCTGATTGACCAAAAGCTGACCGATCAGGAGACTGAAAGATTGCAGGTCTCGGTTAATGACAAGGAGGTAGATCAGAGAATAGAACAGATCAAGAGTGAACATTTTCTAACAGAAGAAGACATTAGAAAAACTCTTGCAGCCCAAGGATACACCCTGGAGGAATATCGCGAACGGATCAAGGAGCAGCTGCTTCGGGTCAAGCTCATCAATATTGAGGTGAAATCCAAGATTGCCGTTAGCGGAAAAGAGATTCAGGACTATTATGAGGAGCACAAGGAAGAGTATCAGGGAGGGCAGAAATACCACCTCCGGACGATCCTGATAAAGGCATCGCCCTTGGCCAGGGCTGGTCAAAAAAGGGTAGCACTTGAAAGGATCAAATCGATTGTAAGAGAGTTGAAGTCAGGGGCAGCCTTTGATGTGCTGGCCAAAAAGTATTCACAGGATGGCACTGCCGCCGCAGGAGGAGACCTTGGTCTATTTACCTTGGACGAGCTTTTGCCCGAGTTTCAGGAGATGGTCTTGTGGATGGGGGAAGGTGAAATCAGTCCGATCTTAGAAACACCAAAGGGGTATCAAATCCTTATGCTTCAAGAGATAAAGAAGATACCAGGAAAAACCCTGGAGGAAGCCAGGATAGAAATTCAGGAAAGGCTTTACCGGGAGTCGGTCGGAGAAAAATACAAGGCCTGGCTGAAGCTGCTCAGAGAACGATCCTATGTGAAGATTATTCAGTAGACCCTTGTCACTGGATGCTGGATGAATCGAATGCAGATTGTTTCTCTTCTCCCTTTAATTCCGAATTGCGCCTGACGGCTTGCCCTCGGCCACAGATTCGACTTGAGCTCACCGAAAGTTGAGCTCCCTTCGGTCTGAGCTCAGGGTCGAAGACGGGCCGAATGGAGAACATTACCGAATTGCGCCTGGCGGCTTGAGAACATTACCGCATTCCGAAATGATATGTCATGGCGATAGTTAAGATTGATGCCGTAGGAGGATACGAGGGGCAAAGTGTCACCATTTGTGGGTGGCTGACCCACAAACGCTCCAGTGGTCGAATACGCTTTCTGATGCTCAGGGATGGCACAGGCACAATTCAGGCTACCTTGATTAAGGGTGAGACGAATGAGCATGCCTTAGACCTCTACTCAGAACTGCTCCAGGAATCTTCACTGGCTGTTACAGGAACAGTTCGCAGGGACAAACGAGCTCCAGGGGGATACGAGATCCTGGTATCGGATGTTGAGGCATTTCAGGTTGCCGACACATATCCTATTGCACCCAAGGAGCACGGCGTGGGGTTCCTGATGGATCACCGCCATCTGTGGCTCCGGTCTTCTCGGCAGTGGGCTATCTTGCATGTTCGCCACACCGTGATCAATGCGGCACGCAGGTTCTTCGACGATCAGGGGTTCACGCTGCTTGATGCCCCTATCCTTACTGGTGCATCGTGCGAGGGTACCACAACGCTCTTTGAAACAGATTACTTTGGAGACAGGAAGGCGTACTTGTCTCAGAGCGGTCAGCTTTACATGGAGGCGGGTGCTATGGCCTTTGGGAAGGTATACTGCTGTGGGCCCACATTTCGGGCTGAGAAGTCAAAAACCAGGCGGCATCTTACCGAGTTTTGGATGATTGAACCTGAGGTTGCATTTGCTGATCTTGAGACTATTATGAAGTTGGCCGAAGCCTTGATTGTGGCTATTGTGGAAGAGGTCCTGAAGACGCGACAGCAGGAGCTTCACCTGCTGGAACGCGATATCACAAGGATTGAGAAGATTCGGCCCCCCTTTTATGTGATCAGTTATGATGAAGCTTTGCAGATCTTGAAGGATGCTGGGGAATCACTCCCGTGGGGGGAGGATTTTGGAGGGAGCCAGGAGACCATTGTCTCAAATCATTTTGACAAGCCGGTGCTGATTCACAGGTATCCAGCGCAAATCAAGGCCTTTTATATGAAAAACGATCCTGATCGCTCAGAGGTTGCGCTGTGCCTTGACGTACTCGCCCCCGAGGGATACGGGGAGATCATCGGGGGTGGCCAGCGCGAGGACGATACGGCTATCTTGAAGGAGAAGATCGAGGAGGCTGAACTGCTGGCTGAAGACTTTAAGTGGTATTTAGACCTGCGACGTTACGGAAGTGTTCCGCACGCTGGTTTTGGCCTGGGCATTGAGAGAACCGTGGCATGGCTCTGCGGCCTTGAGCATGTCAGGGAGTCCATTCCCTTTCCGAGGCTTATGGACAGGTTGTATCCGTGAGTAGAAATTCAGGGAGTGGGCCGTAGTTGGAGTGTTGGGAAATGCCTTGACCGCTAGCACAATACAAGGTTAAGATTACAGGTACCTGTTGGGCACAAGCAGCGCAGGGGCCCAAGACAAATCATGATTTGTTAGAGATAAGACATGTCTGTTGATCGCACTAGACTCCTTTTGGATACAATCAAAAGACTCCTCAGACGAGGCGCCACGGGCCATCTTCGCAAGATTGTGAACAAGACCCATGCCGCCGACCTGGCAGTAGTGTTCCGGTTTCTGAGACTCCGTGAGCAAGAGGCCCTTTTTGACCTCATGGATAATGTCGAACACGAGGCTATGCTCTTCAGTGAGTTGGAAGAAGAAATACTCTTAAAGCTGATCGAAGACATGCCGGCCGAGAAAATCGCGGGGATCATGGAGCAGATGCCCAAAGATGATGTGGCCGACTTGCTCGGGAAACTCTCTGATGAGCGGGCCAAGGCCCTCCTTGATCTCATGACAAAGGAAGGCTCTGAAGAGGTCGAAGGACTCCTGGGTTATGACGCTGAAACCGCAGGCGGCATTATGGTCCCGGACTTTATTGCCTTAAAGGACGCCACGACGGCAAGGGAGGCAATCGCGGCCTTGCAGAAAGATTATGTCGATGTGGAGATGCCCTTCTATCTGTACGTAGTCGATGATCATGAGAATCTGGTAGGCGTTATCTCGCTGCGGGAGTTGGTTGTTGTGCCTTCTGAGACCAGGCTCAAGTCGATCATGGCTACAGATGTTGTAAGTGTGCCGACCGATGTGGACCAAGAAGAGGTAGCCAGAATCGTTGCCCGTTATAATGTTCTCGCAGTGCCTGTGGTGGACGAGAAAAACAAACTGGTCGGGATCGTGACGGTGGACGATGTCATTGATATTATCCGCGAGGAGGCTACCGAAGACTTTTTAAAAATGGCAGGAGCGGGTGATGATCTGATAGAATCACAGTCGGTTTTGAAGAGCACCAGGACCCGACTTCCCTGGCTGTTAGCCAGTTGGATCGGGGGGGTGATCGCCTTTTTGATTATAGGCCATTTTGAGAGCACTCTAAATAAGCTCGTATACCTTGCGGCTTTTATACCTATTATTATGGGTATGGGCGGTAATATCGGAACCCAATCTTCCACGATCGTTGTGCGCGGTCTTGCCACTGGACGGCTCAATTTGAAGCAGATGTGGGAGGTGGCGTTTAAGGAGTTGATGATTGGATTTCTCCTCGGCTTTTTTTATGGACTCCTTCTTGGATTCGTCGTCCAATTCCGTTATGACGCGTGGCTGCTTGGCGTGACCGTGGGGCTTGCTGTCATAAGCTCCATGACCATTGCTGCAATGGTGGGCTCCTTGGTACCCATGGTCTTTGCCCGCATTAACATTGATCCAGCCGTTGCCACAGGTCCTTTTGTAACCACCTCCATCGACATCCTGAGCGTGTTTTTCTACTTCCAGATCGCAACCGTGTTGCTTCGTTTATAGTCCTCATGCCGCATGTCTCTTCACCCGCTATTATGCTCCGTGCCATCGACCACGGCGACTATGACAAAATCGTTACCTTCTTTACGTTCAAACGGGGCAAGGTTTCACTAATAGCCAAGGGAGCCAAAAAGAGCATCAAGCGATTTGCAGGTGTCTTGGAGCTTTTTTCAGTCCTGAATCTGGTGTGGAGCTTTAGCCGGGGCCGGGGGCTTCCAGTGCTTCAGGAGGCCTCGGTGGTCCATCCTTTTGAGCAGATCCGGACCAACGTCACCAAGACAGCCTATGCTAGTTACTGGTGCGAGTTGGTCTATCTTTGGATGGAGCAAGGCCAACGGCAGGTGCCTATCTACAGGCTCCTTGAGCACACATTAGATCATCTCAACTCTGGGAGCCTGTCTGAGCACACCCTTCATATCAATTTTCAGCTTCGCTTCATGGGCATAAGCGGTTTTAGGCCGAGCGTTGATCATTGCAATACTTGCCGGAGGCCGCTCGAAGGATTTGGGCGCTCCTCTGTTGCATTCGATGTTAGGCGGGGAGGGGTATTATGTGAAAAGTGTGCCCCCAAGGGAGCAGGCCCTCTCTATCTTTCCAAGGGCACTGTCAAGCTCATCAGCTGGATTCTGAACGCACGATTAGAAAAACTTGATCGGGCCCGGTTTTCGAGGCAGGCAATGGAGGAAACCCTCAGAATGCTTGAAGCCTTTATACTGTACCATCTCGGGAAAGAGATCAAAAGTCTGAAGTTCCTAAAACAGCTCGAGTCCACATTGCCCCATTGAGCGCTTTACAAACTAAAGATTTCAGTGTATCCGTGGTGCAAAATCGACGTAAAGAGTACAACATGATGACCTTCCAGAGACTCATCCAGGCCCTGGAGAATTTTTGGGCACGCCGCCAATGCATATTACAGCAGCCTTATGACATCGAGGTCGGGGCCGGCACGTTTCATCCAGACACGCTATTGAGGGTGCTCGGCCCTGAACCGTGGCGGGTCGCCTATGTGGAGCCTTCCCGTCGTCCGACCGACGGGCGTTACGGCGAAAACCCGAATCGGCTTCAACACTACTACCAGTATCAGGTTATCCTGAAGCCTTCGCCTATTGATATCCAGGACATATATCTAAAGAGCCTCAAGGCCCTCGGGATCGACCCCTTAGCGCACGATATCCGCTTTGTGGAAGATGACTGGGAATCACCCACCCTCGGAGCGTCAGGTCTCGGGTGGGAAGTGTGGCTTGATGGAATGGAGATTACGCAATTCACCTATTTTCAACAGGCAGCGAGCATCGAGCTCGACCCTGTCTCGGTTGAAATCACGTATGGCCTGGAAAGGATCGCCATGTATCTCCAGGATGTGGACAATGTCTTCAACCTAAAATGGACCGATGTCATTACCTACGGCGAATTACGCCATCAGGCCGAAGTGGAACATTCGACCTATAACTTTGAACAGGCCGACGTAAAGATGCTCCTTGGCTTGTTTGACATGTATGAAGCCGAATGCCAGAGGATCCTTGCGGCTTCCCTGGTCTTGCCGGCTTATGAATATTGCCTGAAGTGTTCTCACACCTTTAACCTGCTAGATGCTCGTGGTGCGATCAGTGTGACTGAGAGGACCGGCTACATTGCCCGTGTAAGGAACCTGGCCCGCGCCTGCGGCGAGGCGTATCTTGAACAGAGAAAAGTGATGGGGTTCCCGTTGCTGAATGCATCGTAAATCGGGCGTCGAGAGGCTGTTGACCAGACATGCACTTAGGTTTGACTCAAATTATGCGTTGGGAACATCTATAGGTGAGGAGGGGTCGACGACTTTTGCATTGTGGTGATTTGGGCAACAGCTTGTAGAGTGCGAATAACGATTAACAGTATAACGGATAATGAAGACTTTACTCGTTGAAATTGTAACCGAAGAGATACCCGCAGGATATATTGAACCCGCCCTTGAGGCCATGACGACCCTCATGGAACAAAAGCTGTCACAGGCCCGCATCGAGTATGGGGCCACGCAGACCCATGCAACCCCAAGGCGCCTCGTCCTCATGGTTCAGGATGTGGCTGAACTACAAGCCTCTATCACGAGAGAGGTGCTAGGCCCGCCTAAAGCAGTCGCGTTTGACGCAGAAGGAAAGCCTACGAAGGCTGCCAAGGGCTTTGCAAAGGGTCAGGGCGTTTCAGTAAACCGCTTGGGCATCAAGGCCACAGCCAAAGGGGATTATGTATGTGTCAAGAAGATTGAACGCGGACTGGCCTCCTGGAAACTCCTTCAAGCTATCCTCCCGGAAGTT
>JAUWXJ010000181.1 GCA_030616425.1 Desulfobacterales bacterium
ATACAGATTATAGTCATTTCCTGGCATCTTAAGCCCAAACGCAATTCCTTTGACTGCCTTGTCCTGCGCAACCAGCAGTTGCTTCTTGAGATTTATATCTTTGGCAGATTGGACCCCAAGAGAGTCTGGGTCACACCATCCCCTCAGCTTATTTGCGGCCACTTCCTTTAATTTTTTGCCCATATCCATTCCCTTTTATGGACCACAGTTACCAACACTCAGCAATCCTTATCAACCCTTCCCTTAAATTGCAAGGCAATAATCAAGGGCAAAGAAGAGGAAAAAACATCGGTAACAGGGAGATAGATTTTCCCCGAAGGTTAGCTCTGCCGGAGCGCGAAAAACCGGGATATTTCCCTGGATGGGTTCCCAAAATTTGGTTGACTTTAATGGTTCACGATGATAGCTTGTAAATTAAATGAATGACAGTTCATTCATTTTTGACTAGCCTTTCATGTTGACCGGTTTTCTTGGATAGGAAAGGTCGCAAAAGGCGCCGAGGGGTTTGCTCGCAAAAAAGGAGGGTTATCCATGGACAGGGCTATCAAAAAGTGCGCGGTCATTGGAGCTGGCGTTATGGGGGCAACCATAGCCGCCCAGTTGGCCAATGTAGGTATCGATACAATTCTTCTCGATATTGTACTCCCTGAACTCACAGACGATGATAAGAAAAGGGGGCTTACCAAGGAGAGCAAAGCGTTCAGAAACAAACTGGCACAGAATGGACTAAATGGGGCACTGAAGTCAAAACCGGCATCTTTTTATATACCAGAAGACGCCAAGCTGATCACCATCGGAAATCTGGAAGACAATCTCGCATGGCTCAGTGATGCCGAGTGGATCATTGAAGTGGTGGTGGAAAGGCTGGACATTAAAAAGAGCGTTTTTGAAAAGATTGAAACTGTTTTGAAACCTGGAACCATTATTACCTCCAACACCTCCGGCATACCGGCCAGGGCCATGTGTGAAGACCGGACTGAGGCATTTCGAAGCCATTTTGCGATTACCCATTTTTTTAATCCTCCGCGGTATATGAAACTTCTGGAGATCGTGCCGGGGCCTGATACACTCCCCGAGGTTATCGAGATCTTGTCGGAAACGTGTGAGAAGGTACTGGGAAAGGGGATTGTTTACGGAAAGGATACACCGAATTTTGTTGCAAACCGGATCGGCATTTTTGGCCTGCTTTATAGCATGCAGGCAATGATTGACCTAGGGCTAAGCATTGAAGCTGTAGACGAAATCACCGGTCCTGTAATAGGGCACCCTAAGAGTGCTTCCTTTAGGATGGCAGACCTAGTTGGCCTCGATACCATCGTGCATGTGGCCAATAATGTATACGAAGGCGTGCCTGACGATGAAAAACGAGAGATGTTCACACCGCCTGAGTTCATTCAAAAAATGATCGAAAAGAACATGCTTGGTAGTAAGACCAACCTTGGCTTTTACAAGAAAACCAAGGACAAAGAAGGAAAAAAGGCGATCCTGTCCCTGGACTATAAGACGCTTGAGCACACGCCGCAGGAAAAGGTAAAGCTGGCCTCTTTGGAGACAGCTAAGAATATCTCAGGTACTTCCGCAAAGATAAAATCGCTGTTTTTTGCTCAAGATGTCGGAGGGCAGTTTACCTTCCGCACCTTGACTGAAACCCTCATCTACTCAGCCAAGCGTATTCCCGAAATAGCTGACAACATTGTAAATGTAGATAATGCCATGAAATGGGGGTTTGCGTGGAAGATGGGTCCCTTTGAAACCTGGGATACCCTCGGGGTGGGCCAGTCGCTAGCCAAAATGAAAGAGGCCGGTTACGAGATCCCTGCATGGGTCCAGGAGATGCTCGATGGCGGGAATGAGTCCTTTTACAAGAGAGAAGCCGGTACGCTTTACTCCTATGATCTTGCTTCCAAGGATTATGAGGAGGTTCCGGTCAAGCCGGGGATTATTCTTTTGCCCTCCCTCAAGGATCGGGAAAAAATGGTGGCCGGAAACAAGGGTGCCAGCCTGATCGACATCGGCGATGGGGTGGCCTGCCTGGAATTCCACACCAAGATGAATGCCATGGGCGATGATATCATCACTATGGTCGTCAAATCGGCCGACATCGTAAGGAGCGATTTCCAAGGGTTGGTGATAGCGAATCATGCTAATAATTTCTCCGCCGGGGCTAACCTCCCTTTGATTCTATTTACGGCACAGGAAGAGGAATGGGATGAACTGGAGTGGATGGTCAAGGCCTTTCAGGATTCTTTAATGAAGCTCAAATATCTGGATAAACCCGTGGTGGCTGCACCTGCCGGGATGGCCCTCGGTGGAGGTTGTGAGATCTGTATGGCCTCGGATCGTGTTCGCTTTGCCGCTGAGACCTATATGGGCCTTGTGGAAGCTGGCGTGGGTTTGGTTCCTGCTGGAGGAGGAACCAAGGAGTTGCTCCTCCGGAACACCGAACACCTCTTCGAGGTCCAGAAGGGTGGGCTGTATCCGAAACAAATTGAGTTGATGCCCTTTGTTGCCAGGGCCTTTGAGACCATAGCAATGGCCAAAGTCGCAACTTCAGGGCCTGAGGCAGTCAAGCTCGGATACCTGAGACCCACTGATAAGATGACCGTGAATCGGGATTACCTGATAGAAGATGCCAAAAAGACGATTTTGGCAATGAACATGGAAGGCTACCAACCGCCTCGTCCCAGAGATGACATCCGCGTGGCCGGAGAGAATACCTTCGCCATGATCAAGCTTGGTCTGTGGTCCATGCATGAGTCAGGCTACATCACCGAGCACGATGTAACTGTTTCCACCAAAGTTGGCTATGTCCTGTGTGGGGGAGATGTACTCGCGGATACCAAGGTGAGTGAGCAATACCTCCTGGATCTGGAGCGAGAGGCCTTTGTGAGTCTGTCCGGAGATCCCAAGACCCAGGCAAGGATTCAGCACATGCTGAACACCGGTAAACCGCTGAGAAACTAGGGTTTGTTGTGTTTGTTAAGTTCATTGAGTTCATAGGGTTTGAAGTCCCTAAAATACCTACAACGAAACAAAGTGCCTAATGCAAATACCGCCTTGAACTTTCTACTAAGACGAACGCGATGAACCCAATAGACCCTAGAAACACAAGAAACACCAGATGGGAGGATAAGATCATGAGAGAAGCCGTGATTGTTGCTGCTTGCAGAACAGCAGCGGGAAAGGCCCCTCGAGGAATACTAAAAGATGCACGCCCTGAATACATGGGGACCGCAGTACTCACTGATTTGATAAAAAGGGCAGAGAATCTGGATCCCATGCTTATTGATGATGTGATTATCGGATGCACTTTCCCTGAGGCTACTCAAGGGCTCAATCTCGGACGAGTCCTGGTTATGTCCATGGGGTGGCCCGATCGCATTCCTGGCATGACCGTCAATAGGTTCTGCTCTTCAGGTCTCCAGGCCATTGCCATCGGTGCCGAAAAAATCATGTGTGGATACGCCGATGTGGTGATCAGCGGTGGCGTGGAGAGTATGAGCCAGATTCCCATGGGCGGGAGCATGATGTATCCGAATCCGGCACTCGTAGAATTACGACCGGGAGCCTTTACGGGGATGGGGTTGACTGCTGAGAATGTGGCCGAACGGTATGAGATCAGCCGTGATGACCAGGATGAATTCGGGGCCAGGAGCCAGCAGAAGGCTGAAGCAGCCATCAAGGCAGATCGCTTCAAGACCCAGATTGTTCCTCTGAAGGTCAAAAAGCAAAAGCAGTTGCCTAACGGACATTTTGAGCATGAAGAGATTATCTTTGACACAGACGAGGGTGTGCGGCCTGGCACAACCAAGGAGGGTATTTCAAAGATTCCCGCGGCCTTTAAGGCAAATGGAACCGTGACAGCCGGCAATTCTTCACAGACCAGTGATGCAGCTTCAGGGGTTGTGCTGATGTCCAAGGAAAAGGCCAGAGAACTCGGTTTGAAACCCATGGCTACCTTTCGGTACCATGTGGCAGAGGGATGCCCGCCCGAATACATGGGGCTGGGCCCTTCAGTGGCGATTCCAAAACTAATGAGGGTCGCCGGTATGACCCTCGATCAGATGGAGTTGATTGAACTGAACGAGGCCTTTGCAGCCCAGGCTATCTATTGTATTAGAAAGCTCGGCATCGATGAAGAGATTACCAACGTGAATGGTGGTGCCATTGCACTGGGACACCCTCTGGGTTGCACCGGTGCGAAATTGACCACACAATTGATCTATGAAATGCAAGCAAGGGGGCTCCGATGGGGGTTAGTCTCCATGTGTATCGGGTTTGGCATGGGAGCCGCTGCGATCTTTGAGATAGAGGACTATTAATCAAAAGAGGAGTAATGAACATGGCCAAGGAAAAACTTTTTAAAGGTGGGGAGTTCTTGATAACCGATGCTCTACCGGAGGAGATATTCACCCCGGAGGATTTCACCAACGAACATCGTCTCATCGGCAAATCGGCCGAGGAATTCGCTTTAGGTGAGATTGACCCCCG
>JAUWXJ010000165.1 GCA_030616425.1 Desulfobacterales bacterium
TTCAGGTTCAGGCTCTGGTTCGACTATTGTCTCAACTTCTTCGCGGCTGAAAAGACGGATCTGCTCGCCGGGTTCGATCCGGTAGGGGTTGGTAATCCGGGGGTTTTTTTGCCACAAATCCGGCCAGACCCAGGGGGAGTCGAAAAAGCGTTCTGAAATGTCCCAGAGTGTATCCCCTTTCTCAATGGTATAATAGAGGCCTGACTGCGCTTCTATTGTCTTTTCCGAACCTTCGTCTGAAAAGCAATCCACAAGAGGGGGCAGCCATGCAGCCAAAAGTGCGGCACAAACAAAAGAAATAGTCTTTAAAACCGTCCTGAAAGTCATCTAAGAACTCACCTGCGCGGCCTCTTCAAGCCTGATGATCGTTGGAGTGATAAAGATCAACAGCTCGTTTTTGGTTTTTATCTTATACCTTTGCTTAAAAAGCCATCCTAATACGGGAATCTTAGAAAAAAATGGCACACCCGCCTCCGACCACGAATCCGTACTTGTTAGAATCCCCCCAATGACGATGGTCTCACCATCATTAACAAGGAGTTCAGTATCTGCGAGATTCGTGTCAATCGCAGGCGTACCGCCAACCGCATTGGTCCAATCCGGAGAATCTTTATTTGCTAAAATATCCATACTAATACGATTGTCCGGGGTAATAATAGGTGTTACCTCAAGTTTCAGGACAGCATCTACAAATTTAATAGTGGTCGTTCCTTCCTCTGTGATCTGATATGGGATTTTGGTTCCCTGTTCGATGGTTGCTTTATTGTTGTTCAGGGTCATTATCCTAGGTGAAGATATGGTCCTCCCTCTCCCCTGGGTTTCCATGGCCAGCAACCTGGCATCAAGGTTAAAGAGGGTTCCTCCCAATCTGCCAAAGGTAAATCCCAATCCGCTTGTAATGCTGCTTGGTGGCAAATTAACCGCATAGTTTTGACCAGTTGCCGAGTATGTTTGCCCCCCGAAAAGCCTTGCTGTCGGTTCATTCTCATCACCACGGTAGATATCTCCACCCCATTGAACGCCTATGTCCCGTGTGAAGTTGGTGTCGGCCTCAACAATCCGTGCCTCTATCATAACCTGGGCGGTTGGCTCATCCAGCTCTTTGACAACCCCCCTGGCCTTGTCTATAGCAGACCTTATGTCTGTGATAATGATCTTATTCGTTCGCGAATCAACGCTTACCTTTCCGCGTTCAGTCATAATGTCGCTCAGGTGTGCTTGAATTTCGGAAGCATCACTGTAGTTAATGGAAATATATTCCGTGACCAAAGGCTCAAGCTCTTCCTGGACTTTAATAGCGGTCTTATCCGCCTCCACCTTTGCTTCAATCGCTTTCGTTTCTGCTTCAAGGGTGGCAAGTGGGGCGATGCGTATAATATTTCCCTCTTCGACTGTTCCTAACTTGTTCATTCTCGTGATCAGGGCCAGGACCTGATCCCATGGGACACTGTCGAGCTTCAACGTCACCTTCCCTTTGACATCCTCCCCTATGACAAAGTTTTTACCACTTATCTCGTGCAGGATACGAAAGATGTGACGAATACCCGCATCCTGGAAATCGAGTGATATCTTTTGCCCTGTGTAAGTCTCTCCGGTTTCAGTCAAAACAACCTTCTCAGCCGGCGCTCCCGCTTCTTCTGCGATCTCCGCCTCGGTCTCTTTCATTACCTGCTGCCATTTTGGCGTCTTCACATCCAGCAGGGGCCTGGGCGGCACGGCAGAAGGCTCAAAGTCAACGACTAAGATATTTTCTTTCTGCTCCACCCTGTAGGGAACCGCCTCACGGAGCTGTATGGCTATGACAGCCATATCTCCCATCTCGGGTGTCTGTATTGGAACAATCCGGTCAACAGCGCTCTTGAACCGTGTGGTAATAAGTGGGCGCTTTTGAGATTTCGAAATCTTTGTATCAAAAAATTTCAACAAGAGCCTTTTGCCCGAAGGCTTTGCTGTTTTGTATCTGACCCTGGTGGTAGTCCCCACAATGACCCTTGATTTACCGCCCTCAAGCGTGACAAAGTCGATCCGGTTGACCCACGCTAGTTCTTCAACCTTTTCAGCCTCCGTCTCCCCTGCCACGGGCTCAACCCTCTTTTCACCCTCAATCATCTCTTCCCGCACAGCAATGATCGGCTCTTTCTCCTCCTTGGAGACCGTCTCCTCGCCAACAGCCGGCCCTGCTATCGGCTTTCTGAAATAAACCAGAAGTCGATTGTTCTCCTGAGTTGCTCTGTACGGAACATCTTCTTTCAAGTTGATCTGAATCCTGGAGCAACCTCCTCCCTCGATTAGTTCAGATGTAAAAATGCTCTCTATCAGAGTGCTCTCGGGTGTGTAAGTCTCCTGAACCCCTTTCAAAGACGCCCCAGGCAGATAGAGGACCACGCCAGGGGGTAAGAGCTGTTTGACTGATGTGTAGGTAATGGGTTGGTCAGCCTTTAGAGTGACAACAACCGCGGTTGGCTCCTCACTAACCGTAATTTCGTGGATAACCCTTTGCTGGTTCGCGCGTTCTGGTGTGACCGCCGCCGGCCTGGTAGATGGTTTGGTAGCACACCCTGCCATCATAAGGAATGTCAACGACAAAAAGAGCCAATGGTTCCTCCGAAGTCCTCTAAACGTGTAGTTCATCTTATACGTCCCCAAGTTTCTTCTGAAGTCTTAATTCCGTTGTTTGGCGTTTCATTCCACCCGAAACAAAATCCTCAACTTCCTCTTCAACAATGACCCTATCATTAAGTATCTTTTTCACTCTCCCAAAATCCGTACCAACGTACATACCTTCTGTAACAACATATCCCTTGCCCGAAGGGTCCTCAACCAGGGCCTTGTTTCCAGCAGCCGAGATGATGATGCCGACCAGTTTCAGTTGACTCAGTTCAACCTTTTGAAGTGGCGTTAGGGGGACCCCTTTTTTTCTGACCTTTTTCCTGGCCTTAGCCTTTCGTGCTTCTATGACGAAAATTGGTTCAAAGGGATCGAGCTTCCCGCTAGGGTTATACAAGTGGGCAACTTTTCTTGAAATCCCTTCAGCAGGCACCTCGGGCCCCGGTTTCTTCTCAGAAATTAGTGGCTCAGCCTTGATCCCAACAGCCTCTTCTCCAGGTTTCCTGGCAAGTTTGGGTGCTTTTTCAGTCACCTGTTCACCTGGTTTCGCGGTTTCAGAAACCAGTTCCTTTGGCATTGAAATCTTCTGTCTGAATACGACAGGTTTGGGAGGCGCTAGGGGCTCTGGCTGACCTCCACACCCCGAGGCAATGAATATAATAAAAACAAGTGCTACAAGAGACTTACGCGCAGTTGTTGATTGCGGTTCAGACATATCACCTTTTTTGCCCTTCTTCGACTCTTTAGTCTGCTGGTTTCGCCTCTGGGACCTCCAAAAATCTATAAGTCGTGGCCACACATGTAGCATTCAGAACCCCTTCAGCCTCCTTGGGAGCCCGTATGCTAATATTCAATATGTTTACAATCCTGGAGAGTCTTGCGACTCTGTCAAAAAACATGGCCAGGTTGTGATACCCACCGTTTACCGTAATATTGACAGGAATCTCGGCGTAAAAATCCTTTGAGACCTCTTGGCCGGGCCTAAACGATATGAACTCAAGGCCTGAATCCTTGCCTGAGTTTGATATGCCTTCCAGGAGGTTTGGAATCTCCTTCTTGTCCGGGAGAAGCTGAAGGGCGAGCCTGAATTTTACCTGTGCCTCCTCGAACTGTTTCCAGAACCTCTTTAGATTTTTTGCAGATGCTCTGGCCTTTACAAGCTTGTTCTCAATCTCTTCATAGTTTGTCTTCAACTCACTGACTTTGCCCGATCTCGGCATGTAGATTAGATAAAAAAAGCCGCCACCCAAGATCAAGAACACACCCACACAAATCAAAATCCTGTGCATGCGGCTCAGGGCTTCAATCTTGTCAAATGGAAGAGTTGGAAGTGAAAATTTTGCCATCTCGCCTTACTATGTCTTTGGTTCTGTTGAAGGCTTTGAAATTAAGGTTTGACAGGTTATTGAAAACCCCTTGAATTTTCTGCCCTCCCCCATTACAACCTGATTGGAGGAGATAAGATCCACTTCACCAAAGTAGGGTGATCCTTCAAGGCGCTTCATGAAATCGGCAATGGTCTTGTTGTCAACGGCCACCCCCGCAAGACTCATCTTCCCACCGGTCTCACTCAGGCTAGTCAGCCACATCTTTTTTGCCACCACCAAGCTGGCAAGGGCATCCATAATGCGGACCGGACCGGACCGGTTCGCTTCAAGCGTCTCTATGATCCCCAACTTTGCTTCAAGCTTCTCAAGTTCTGCCTTGATCTTATCCGCCTGTCTGCTCTTGGCTTGAAGAAGCGTAAGTTCTCCCTGAGCTTGTTCTATCTCAGCATTTAGGTGCGATATCTTTTTGCCCAGGTGATTTGCCAGGTAAAACATGACACCGAAAACAAGCAAAATAGACAGGAAAAAAATGGATATCTGGCGTCGAATATTTTCCTTTCTTCGGGCAGCTCGAACTGGCAGTAGGTTGATACGAATCATTTGTCGCCCACTCTCCTTGATGCCAGGCCCAGACAGATCGCAGCTTGAGGAGCGATCTTCTTAAGATAGTCCACGTCGTTTTGTTTTTCGTTGATACTCAAGCTGGCAAAAGGATCACACATCTGTACCTCAAGGGAAGTCTCGGCTGCAAGAAGCTCAGAGAATCCCGCCGTCTGCGCGGCACCACCACTCAGGATGATCTGCTTGATCTCCTCATCAGGAAACGTAGAGTAGTAAAAATCAATGGCCTGCCTGATCTCATCAGACCAGCTTGAGGTAAAGGAATAGGTAACCTCCAGAACATCTTCCTCAGGCACCTTGTCCGTGGTCTTGCCCAGCTTGGCGGCCTCAGCCTCCTCAAAGGAACAATCAAACCGGGAGGCAATCTCGCGGGTAATCTGGTCGCCACCAATAGTCATGTCTCGCGTGAAAGCAGACATATAATCTTTTACAATGTTGATATTCATTTTATTAGCCCCAAGATCGATCAGGGCAAAGTTTCCTTCTTCGTTCAAGTAATTCTCTTCAAACACCCTTTCCATAGCAAACGCATCGATGTCGATCACACAGAGATTCAGACCTGCCGCTTCCAAGAGGTCTACGTACTCATTGATGATCTCCTTCTTGGCTGCGACTAGCATTACGTTCATCTGA